>CAIMVB010000190.1 GCA_903844785.1 uncultured Rhodospirillales bacterium
CGGCTGATGCGCGTATTGCCTGATGGCAGGCAGGCCGCCATCGGCTTTCGCTTCGCGGGCGATATCCTGGGTTTCACGCCACTGCCCGAATATGCTTTCGGCGCTGAAATGCTGACCGGTGGCCGGGTCTGCCGCATGGAACGCCGGCGGCTTGAACAATTATTCCGCCGCTATCCCCTACTGGAACGGCGCTTTCTTGATCTCTGCACCCGGGAATTGTCGCAAAGCCAGGATCACATCATGGCGCTTGGCCGCTTCACCGCAGAAGAACGCGTCGCCGCCTTCCTGCTTTCACTGGTGGATGCGCAACGCCGGCGCAATCATAAGGGACCTGTTTATGATCTGCCGGCCACGCGGGCGGATATCGGCGAATTCCTTGGCCTGACGCTGGAGACCGTAAGCCGCGCCATTTCCAGCTTCCGCCGGCGCAATCTGATCCGCTTGCATGGCCAAAGCGGCATTGAAATCCTGAATGAGGCAGCGCTGACCGCGCTTGGCACCGGCGAAGGCGAGGATGCGGCCTGAAGCTACCGGTGCCTTTTTCGGCGAATAGTGGCAAAACATCCCTCCATTGAAGGGGAAGCGCCATGTCCGATCTGCCAGAGCGTGTTGAAATTGCCGAAGAAGGGCCGCGAGAAGGCTTCCAGATCGAAAAAAACCCAATCGCCAGCGCCGATAAAATCGCCTTGATTGATGCACTTTCGGCAACCGGCCTCAGGCATATCCAGGTGGCGTCTTTTGTTTCGCCGAAGTTGGTGCCTGGCTGGGCAGATGCGGAAGCGGTGGTGGGCGGTTTCACACCTAAACCAGGCATTCATTATACGGGGCTGTGGTTTAATGCGACGGGGCTGGACCGCGCACTTGCCTTCAAGGATCGGCTGCATCTTTTTGGGTCCATCAGCCTCGCGGCTTCCGAGGCCTTTTCGCTCAAGAACCTTAATCGGGATCGCGCGGGGCAGATTGAAGCCATGCGCAAGCAAACCGCCGCCCATATTGCCGCCGGCGTGCCGGTCACACGCATTGGGCTGCAAGCGGCCTTTGGCTGCAATTATGCCGGCAATGTCACGCCCGCGCAGGTGATGGCCGCAGTGGCAGATGGGCTTGCGATTGCGGCGGAAGCAGGTGTCACCATCCGCGATTTGACGCTGGCCGATACGATGGGCTGGGCCAATCCACGCCAGATTGAAGCCGTGATCGGCGAAGTGCGGAGCCGCTGGCCGGAATTGCGGCTTGCGCTGCATTTGCATGATACGCGCGGGCTTGGCATTGCCAATGCGATGGCCGGGTTGCGCATGGGTGTTTCGCGTTTTGATGCTGCAGTGGGCGGCCTTGGTGGCTGCCCCTTTGCCGGCCAACCCGGCGCACCCGGCAATATCGCGACCGAGGAATTGGCGCTGCTTTGCGCAGAACTGGGCATTGAAACCGGCATTGATCTGGAAGCGCTGGTGGAAGCGGGCAGGCTGGCCGAGCGTATTCTGGATCGGCGCCTGCCAAGTGCGGTGCTGCGCGGCGGCACGCTGGCACGCTTCCGCGCCCAAGCTGCTTGACCGCAATGGAGGAAGATGCACGGCGTTACGCGCCTTCCGTCGCGCGCAATAAGGACGCCATTGCAGGGGTTCTGGCGCGGTATTTGCCAAGCTCCGGCCTGGTCTTGGAAATTGCCAGCGGGTCTGGCGAACACGCTGTGCATTTTGCCAGCACCTTCCCCGCGCTTGTTTTTCAGCCGACTGATCCCAGCGAAGAAGCACGGGCCAGCATTGCCGCATGGCGCCAGGAGGGCGCGCTGCCGAATATGCGCGCGCCACTGGCGCTTGATGTCACAGCGGCGCCTTGGCCCATCAACTACGCCGATGCCGTTACCTGCATCAATATGATTCACATCGCGCCCTGGGAGGCGACGCTTGGCCTTGTGGCGGGTGCGGCGCGGATCATACCACCGGGCGGGCTGTTGTTTTTATACGGGCCTTACAAACGCGCCGGGCAGCATACCGCACCGAGCAATGCGGATTTTGACGCAAGCCTACGCGAGCGCGATGCCCGATGGGGTGTGCGTGATCTGGAAACAGTTGCGGCCGAAGCCACAGCAATGGGCTTCGCCGCGCCAATGATAGAAGCCATGCCGGCGAATAATCTTTCGCTGATTTTTCGCCGGCTTGGCTGATTGTCAGTGCGAAAGCAGCACCGGCACGGTCATTTCACGCAGCAAGCTGCGCGTCACGCCACCCAGGATGAATTCGCGCAGGCGCGAATGGCCATAGGCGCCCATCACCAGCAAATCGGCGCCCATATCACTGGCATGGTTCAATAGTAGCGCTGAATCCGCCACATCATCCGCAACGGCCTTGGCCACTTCCACCTTCAAGCCATGGCGCGCCAGATGCCGCGCGATATCAGCGCCGGGCTCTTCACCATGTGCGCCAAGGCCACGCTTGGGATTAGCCAGGAACACACAAGCGCTTTCCGCCTTGGCAAGTAGCGGCAGCGCATCATGCACTGCCCGTGATGCCTCGCGGCTGGCATTCCAGCCAACCAGGACTCGCCTACCGATCTGTGGGAAGGTACCGGCGAAGGGGATTGCCAAAACCGGGCGCCCAGAATCAAACAGCACCGCTTCCAGAAGGCCCGCATGATCACTTTCCGGATCATCCTGCCCGAGCACCAAAAGATCTGCATAGCGGCCATGCAACGCAACCAGTTCTGCAGCACTACCTTCCACCTGGCGCCATTCACCCATGATGCCTTCGCGACGGATCGCTTCCTGAAATGCCGCCTGCAGTTGCGCGCCAGCCTTCAGCGCGGTTTGGCGCATTTGTTCCATTAATTCGGCAATCACAGCGCCGCCGCCATCACCCATCGCCATGACCGGCAAGGCAACATCAATTACATGCAGCGCCGTCAGATGCGCCCGATGCTGACGTGCCAATGCCACCGCCAAATCAAGCCGTATGCGTGCCCGCGGCGAAGCATCAAGATGCACGAGAATATCGCAGAGCTTCATCGAAGCCTCCTATCCATCATATTCGAGGATTCTTAGGCTTGAACCGCACGGCACGACTTGATCGATATCAATTTCACTGCGGTTAGTGCTTTGCGGTCGATGCTTTGCTGACCGCAAGTATATCTGGAATAATTTTGAAGGGATAATCTGGTTCCTTATAATCACCAGCATGCTGCCGTTTGGGCAATTTGATCTTTTCCGGCTTTGCCGCCTGATAGGGAATATGGTGCAGCAAATGGCGAATAATATTCAGCCGCGCGCGTTTTTTATCATCAGAAAAAGCAACATACCAAGGCGCCCACGAGGTATCTGTCGCTTGAAACATGGCGTCACGGGCACGCGAATAATCATACCAGCGGCTATAGGATTTCAAATCCATTGGCGAGAGCTTCCACAGCTTCCGCCCATCATGAATACGATCCTCCAGACGCCGTGTCTGTTCTTCCGGGCTGACTTCCAGCCAGTATTTCAGCAATATGATGCCCGATTCGATGAAAACACGTTCAACCGCCGGCGCCATATCAAGGAAGCGCTTGGCCAATTCATCTGAACAAAATCCCATCACCCTTTCAACGCCCGCGCGATTATACCAAGACCGATCAAAGATCACGATTTCACCAGCGGCGGGCAAATGCTGCATGTAGCGTTGAATATAAAGCTGCGATTTTTCCCGCTCAGTCGGTGCGGGCAGTGCCACCACACGAAACACGCGCGGGCTGACACGTTCTGTAATGGCTTTGATGGTGCCACCTTTCCCCGCACCATCCCGGCCTTCGAAAAGAATACAAACTTTGGCACCACTTTCCTTCACCCATTGCTGCAGCTTCACCAATTCCACATGCAGGTCAAAAAGTGATTTCTCGTAAGCTTTGCGCCTTAGCTTGCCATCGGGCTTGAAGGGGGTATCCGCATTGCTGGGGCTATTACGCACTATGGGTGCCGGATGCGGCAGGACATGATGTCGCTTGTGTTTCTTTGGCATAGCCGTGATTCCCACTGGCGCTCTATTCTTCTTCCGGATGTTTCCAAGCCAGAAACCACCCCACATCACCCGGGATGCCGCCTGGCCAGTCCAGGATTTGCGCCTTTAATTGGAAGCCGCGCGGCGCTAATTCCCGCATATAAAAATCATGCGCGCGCTTCGGAAAGCCCGTGAGCTTCGCGCGCCATTCCGGGTCATGGCTGGTGATGGAACGCCCCTGATCCGGCAACCATTCTGACGGAAAGCGCAGTACCAAGGCTTCTTTTTCACCGGCTTCCACCGCGCGCCGCACCACGGTTGCGATACGGTCTAATGCCTCAGGTTGGATTTCGCGTTGTTCAAACGCCTCACGCAGCTTGGCTCGTTCTGCCTTGGCCGCTTCTTCCTGCGCAATGCGCTCGGCCTCGGCGGCTTTTTTCTTCTCCGCAATATGATTCCAAATCGCGGAGGCACTTAAATTCTGCGCTGTAACCGCCATGGCCCTCTCCATCCTTTGCGCCATGCACGGCGCATGAGGGGGCATTAGAAAATCAGCGGCATGGCCCGGGCTTGATCCAGGTCATTTCGCACGGCGGTGTTAGGCTAAGGTTTTCACAATCATATGATCCTACCCGCCGCGCATTCGTGCGGCGGGTAATCTGGGGACCATCCCGTGATAATTACTCAGCGGCCTTCGAAATTTGGCGCGCGCTTTTCCAGCATGGCATCCACCGCTTCACGGTGATCCCGCGTCCCATGCGCCAAAGCCTGATAGGCCGCTGACATTTCAAGCAAGGTTGAAAGCCGCGTGTGCTGGCTTTCACGCAGCAAGCGCTTGGTCAGTCGCACCGCTTGCGGCGGATTGGCAGCGATCTTGTTGGCGATAACGCGCGCGGCATCCAGCAGTGCTTCCGGCGCCACCACCTTGGAAACCATGCCACAGGCGAGCGCTTCGGCGGGGCCAATGGTTTCGCCTGTCAGAGACAATTCCAAAGCCTTCGACATGCCA
>CAIMVB010000191.1 GCA_903844785.1 uncultured Rhodospirillales bacterium
ATGGTCCAGCATCATGGAGGCGGTCCAGAAAGCGCCGAGCGGATTGGCGATACCCTTGCCAGTGATATCGAAGGCTGAGCCATGGATGGGTTCAAACATGGAAGGCCGCTTGCGCGATGGATCAATATTCCCGGTGGCGCCAATACCAAGCGAACCAGCCAAGGCCGATGCCAAATCGGACAGAATATCGGCATGCAGATTGGTGGCGACCACGGTATCAACACTGCCCGGCTTCATCACCATGCGCGCGGTCATGGCATCCACCAGCATTTTCTCGACCGTCAGCGCTGGGTATTGCGCCGTGATTTCCGCGCAAACCTCATCCCACATCACCATGCCATGGCGCTGTGCGTTGGATTTCGTCACTACCGTCAAATGCTTGCGCGGGCGCGCCATGGCAACTTCACAGGCATGGCGACAAATGCGTGCCACACCTTCGCGCGTGAAGACAGCGACATCCATGGCAACTTCAATCGGCAAGCCACGATGCGCGCGCCCACCAACACCGGCATATTCGCCTTCACTATTTTCGCGCACAATCACCCAATCAATCTGCTCACCCAGATCAGACCGCAAAGGCCCAGTGATGCCAGGCAAAAGCCGCGTTGGGCGCACATTCGCGTATTGGTCAAAGCCCTGACAAATGGCCAAGCGCAATTCCCAAAGTGTCACGTGATCAGGAATATCCGGTGCGCCGACGGCGCCAAAGAAAATCGCATCAAAGCCTTCCAGCTGCTTCAAGCCATCTTCCGGCATCATCCGCCCAGTGCGGCGATAATAATCACTGCCCCAATCGAAATCCTGGAATTGCAGCGCTAAATTGCCGTTCTTGTCAGCCAAGGCTTGCAGTACGCGGCAGCCCGCCTTGATCACATCCGGCCCAATACCATCCCCGCCCATGGCGGCGATTTGATAGGTTTTCATAATAAGAAATTCCTTTCTTCAGCGCCTGATGCGCAAATTCATGCCGCGCGCAATCCAGCCCGCTTCAATGATATCCAGATCGGTTTCGCCCGAAGGGTTCGCCTTGCTGGGGCGGGAAGCTAGCCCAGGTTCTGCCTGAATGCGCCAAAGGCCAAGCAGGCGGCGCAATTCCGCCAAAGGCGCTGCGTGATCATCAACCCGCAGATTGATATCCGGGAAATCTTCCGTTGTGGTCAGCACAAGGGCCGCGGACTGGCGGCCGCGCTTGTCACCGCCTGCAGCCTCACCTGCGTCGAGTGCGGTGATCAGGCGTTCCGGCAGCGCAAGGCCAGAATTGGCACGGAAGCTATCAAAACTGGCCTGCACCACAGCTCCGCCCGAGAGCATATTGCCCGCTACGCTGAAACCATCACCACCGATATGGCCACACCATTCAACGCAATTATCGCCGGTCCAGGCCGCATTGCGGCCATGGCAATCAACCGCGTGAATTTGGCGCAATCCTTTCCCTTCATCACCTATCAGCGCGGCTTCAATAGCCTTGGCTGGCGTCAGCCCGCGTTCCAAGCCCTGCAATACTACCGGGCCAAGGTAGCGGTTGCTCATGGATTGGGTGCTTACGGCGCCGACGCCGGATTTGAGAAAGGGGCAGGTGGCGCCCACCGCCAGATTGCAGGTGGTCACGGCCACTGCAAAGGCACCGGTCGTGGGATCATGCGCAACAATGGACCAGGTCATAGGGAAAGCCTCGTGGGAAGTATCAAACCCTAGTCTAGCCACCAGCCGACGCTTGCAGGAAGCCCGCACCGTGCCAAAATAGACGGAAACGGGAGGTTTCTTGCCATGTCCATTTCCATTTCGCGCCGTAGCCTTGCAGGCATCGGCCTTGCGTCCTTGCTGCCTTCGGCGGCTTCAGCGCAATCCGCCTGGCCGGATCGGCAAGTGCGGCTGATTGTTCCCTTTGGTGCGGGCGGCGCGGTGGATACGCTTTCACGACTGGTGGCGAATGGCTTCGCCGCGCAGGCGAACGGTCAGGCAATGGTTGTTGAAAATCGTTCCGGTGCCGGCGGCGCCATTGCGGGCGCTTTCGTCGCGCAAAGCAGGCCGGATGGTTACACGCTGATGATGGCGGATTTGGGCGCCAATTGCATTGGCAAGGAATTGCAGCCCGCATTGAATTACGACCCCATGCGTGCCTTCACTCCGGTCTCCCATCTGGTCAATTTGCCGATTGTTGTGATTGTGCCGGCCAATCTGCCTGTACAAAACCTTGAGGAATTGCTGGCACGTGCGCGGGCGCGCGCGGATGGCATTCAATACGCGTCTCCGGGTGTTGGCCATGTCAGCCATTTGGCGGCTGAATTGCTGGGCCGCCGCGCGGGCGTGAAGCTGACGGCTGTGCATTATCGCAGCGGCGCCGATGTGATGCGGAGCCTCATTCAGGGAGAGACAGAATTCTCCTTCCCGTCCGTTTCTACCGCGCTTCCCTTCATTCGTGAAGGCCGCGTGCGCGCCTTGGCAATTGGCACGCCTGCGCCAGTTGCGGCACTTCCGGGCGTGCCCTCTGTCGCCGCAAGCTTCCCGGGCTTTGAAGCCATGACCTGGCACGGCATTGTTGGCCCCGCCGGCATGCCAGATGATGTGGTGGCGGCGGCCAATCGGGTGTTCCGCAGCATCATCACCTCAACTGAGGTGAAGGAAACTGTGCAGCGTGTGCAGGCCGCTGAGGTGATTGCCTCAAGCCCCGCCGAATTTGCCGCACTCCTCACACGCGATCATGCGAAATGGACGCCAGTGATCCGTGAGGGAAATATCCGCGCCGAGTGAACCCCGGCGCGGTTTGCGCATTCAGCAGCCAAGCTTGTCGGCCAAATCTTCAAAGCTTGTTGCAATCGCGCCCCAATCCTGTTCGGCCTTCGTGTCCGTTGCCTGATCCGCCCCATGTTCAGTGGGGCGGAGCACGAAGGCGGTAGCAAGCCCGCATTTGCGCGCGGCGGCCAAATCCCCGTTATGCGCCGCAACCAGAGCAACTTGCGCTGGTTGCAGGCCAAGGATTTCGCAGGTGCGCAAATAAGCTTCGGGTTGCGGCTTATAGGCTTGTGCCGCTTCCGCACCCAATATCGCATCCCAGGGCATGCCGGCGCGCTTGGCCATATTCGCCAGCAGCAGGATATTGCCGTTGGAAAGCGGCGCGATGAAATGCTTCGCCTTCAGCCGGATGAGGCCCGGGATGGTATCCGGCCAAGGGTCTAGCCGATGCCAGGCGCGGTTCAGCCATTCCAATTCTTCCGCGCTGACGCCTGAAGTGCTGACACCAAAATCTTGCAAGACGCCGTCGAGGTTTTCACGATGCAGCACATCAAGCCGTGTGAAGGGGCGACGCCCGCTGCGGACTTCTTCCATGGCGGGCTGGTAGCGCTTGCGCCAAGCATCGGCGAAGCGATGCGGATCAATATCGCCGCGCCCATGGCGGGCCAGGAAGGTCCGTGCATCGCGCGCCACCCCATTGCGCCAATCCACCACCGTGCCGAAAACATCGAAGACCAAGGCTTTTACTTGGGGCAGCGCGCTCATGCCACATTCTCCTTCTCGGGCACTGCCCATTTTTTCTCGAAATCCCACACATCGGGGAAGCCCATCAACTGGGTCATTTTGGCGAAACCATAGGATTCACCAAGCGCCAGGCTATCGCCCGTTGCCTTCAAATGCGCATAGGCGCGTTCCAAGGCGGCGGCTGCGGCCAGGAACCCAATGGCGGGATAGATCGCCATGGCATAGCCAATTTCTTGCAAGCGCGCGGCGGGCAGGATGGGGGTGCGCCCGCCTTCCACCATATTGGCCAACAAGGGTTTTGAAATGGCTTTGCCGATGGCGCGCATTTCATCTTCGCTTTCCGGGCTTTCGATGAAAACAATGTCAGCGCCCGCATCACCATACATGCGTCCGCGCCGGATGGCTTCTTCCAGCCCAAGCGTGGTGC
>CAIMVB010000192.1 GCA_903844785.1 uncultured Rhodospirillales bacterium
CGCCGGAAGCGTCACGGAATAGGCGCGCTTCAAGCCTTCATGCGCGAGCTCATTAACCTGCATCGGAGGATCGTCCATCCCAAGCTAGAGAAACAAAAGGCCACGGCGGCACCGGTGGTGCGGGCGAAGGGACTCGAACCCCCAAGGCTTGCGCCACCGGAACCTAAATCCGGCGTGTCTACCAATTCCACCACGCCCGCGCCGAACGGCGCCGCGCCGCGGTCGGAGGCAGGGCTTTAGCCCATGCCTTTGCGCTTTCCAAGTGAGGTTGTTTCAAAATGACTTCAAGACACCAATGCCTGGGCGCAAGCATCCAGAATGGAGGCCTCATCCAGCCCATATTCCCGGTAAAGATCAGGAATATCCCCGGCCTGGCCGAAGCGGTCCACGCCAAGCGGCACGACCTTCTGCCCCCGGACGGACCCAAGCCACCCATGCGCCGCAGGGTGGCCATCCAGCACCGTCACCATGGTGGCGCCAGGGGCAAGCGGTGCCAGCAGGGTTTCAATCCAGCTTGGCGCGCCAAACCCTGCCCGCGCCTTGCGCCGTGCGGCCAGCCAATCACTATGCAGTTTATCGGGGCTGGTAATGGCCAATAGCCCCGCTTCGGGGATGTCTTCCTTCAGCGTTTCAAAGGCAGCGAAGGCTTCGGGCGCCAAAGCACCCTGATAGGCCAGGGCAAAGCTTGCCCCCGGTGCGGGGGGCACCACCCAATGGGCGCCAGCGATCACGGCCGCCGGATCAAGGTTGCGTTCGGGCTGTTCCAGCCCACGCGTCGAAAGCCGCAGCCAGACCGCAGAGCCATCAGGCTGCTGCATGTGGTGGAAAGCATGGCGCAGCAGAATGGCCAATTCATCCGCATGGGCGGGTTCGTAGGAAACCAGCCGATCCTGCGCCATGCCAAGCAAGGGCGTATTGACGCTTTGGTGCTGGCCGCCTTCGGGTGCCAATGTCAGACCGGAAGGTGTTGAAACTAAAAGAAACCTCGCATCCTGGTAGCAGGCGTAAATCAATGCATCCAGGCCGCGATTGACGAAGGGATCATAGACTGTCCCCACCGGTAAAAGCCTGGCACCATAAAGCCGATCCGCCAGCCCCAGCCCCGCCAGCATCAGGAACAGATTCTGTTCCGCAATGCCCAATTCCACATGCTGGCCTTCCGGCGACATGCCCCAGCGCTGGGCCGAGGCCAACTTGGCATCGCGGAACACGTCATTCTTCTTGTGGCGGTCGAAAATGCCCCGCCGATTCACCCAGGGCCCCAGATTCGTGGAGACCGTCACATCTGGGCTGGTGGTCACAATGCGTTTAGCGAGTTCAGCATTCTCCCCCTGCCCGCGGCCGATCTCGGCCAAAATCTCGCCAAAGGCGGCCTGGGTGGAATGCTTGCGCCCTGCTGGCACGCGCGGCGCGGCGAAGCGTTCCGGCACGTGAATAACCGGGGATTGCAGCGCACGGCCCTCAGGGGAAAGCAGCTTGGCGAAATCAATGCCGGCCAGGAATTCGCGCACTTCTTCTTCGGGCACTTCAAGCCCTTCGAATTCATCCCATTCATGGCCGGGGCGGATGCGCATGGCGGCGCGGAAGCCTTCCATCTGCTCCTTCGTCATCAGCCCAGCGTGATTGTCCTTATGCCCAGCGAAAGGCAGCCCCATGCCCTTGATGGTATAGGCGATGAAGCAGGTGGGTTGATCGCCCGCAGCATCCTGGGCGCGGAAGGCTTCGGTCAGGGTTTCAATGTCATGCCCGCCGAGATTGTTCATCAAGGCGGAAAGCTCATCATCCGATAGTGGATCAATAATGGCGCGAATGCCGGCAACGCGGCCAAGGTCAGCCAGGATCGCGGCGCGCCAGGCGGCACCGCCCTGGAAGGTCAGTGCGGCGTAGAGGCTATTCGGGCAATCATCAATCCAGCGGCGCAGTTGATCGCCATCAGGCCGGGCGAAAGCCGCTTCCAACTTGCGGCCGTATTTGAGCGTGACAACATTCCAGCCCATATCGCGGAACAGGCCCTCGATTCGGCCAAACAGCCTGTCCGGCACTACGGAATCGAGCGATTGGCGATTGTAATCCACCACCCACCAGACATTGCGGATATCGTGTTTCCAGCCTTCCAGCAGGGCTTCGTAGATATTGCCCTCATCCAATTCGGCATCGCCCACCACGGCCACATGCCGGCCTGGCAGAATACCCTCAGGCGCCATCCGGTGCAGATGCACGTAATCCTGCACAAGCGAACCGAATGACGCGAGTGCGACACCAAGCCCAACCGAACCAGTTGAGAAATCAACCTCAGACCCATCCTTCACGCGGGATGGATAAGGTTGAATGCCGCCGAATTGGCGCAGCGTTTCAAGCTTTTCCCGCTGCTGGCGCCCCAGCAGGTAATTGATGGCGTGGAATACCGGCCCCGCATGCGGCTTTACCGCCACGCGATCGGCAGGCTTCAAAATATCGAAGTAAAGCGCGGTCAGGATGGAAATACAGGAAGCGCAAGATGCCTGATGCCCGCCTACTTTCAGCCCATCGCGATTGGGGCGGATGTGATTGGCGTGATGAATCATCCAGGAGGAAAGCCAAAGCAGCTTTTTCTCTAGCGCATGGAGCATTTCCGTCCGCCGGGCGCTGCCCGGCATATGGCGGGCCTTGCCCTTGCCTTGCATTGTCATGATCCATTCCCCCGACAACCAGCCCGCAATATGGCGGTTTGCCGGCGCCGAAGGAAGGGGCAAATCAGGCGCGGATCAACCGCTTGAGCCCGCCAGAGGCAGCACGCTGGCCATCCCCAACATAGGCTTCGTGATTATTCTCAATGCTGGCCGGGTCATAGAGATAATTAACCATCAGGCCGCAGGATTGGCGAAGACCATTCTCCGAGACATCAGCGCGCCAATTCAGCCTTTCAACGCGCGCGCCATTGGAAAGATGGAAATGGGCCACGGGATCCAGCGTGCGCCCTGCCCGGCCCTGCGGCGATTCCTGCAGCAGGTAGCGCGCGCCAAGCCTGATGAGCATGGGCGCCAAGGCACGGGAAAGCGCTTCCTGCCGGAGCCAGGCGCGGTCCGCGAGCAGCCGGGCGAAGTCTGGCGCCACGCCGCCATTGGCCGTGGCCAGGGCGGCTTCTTCCTCAGTGGTCAGCAGAATGCCGCCAGCGCCAAGTGTCTTTCCCAGCCAGGCACGAAACCCCGGCATGGGCGAGAGGGTGCAAAAGGTTTTCAGCTTCGGGAATTCGGCGGCCAGCAATTCCACCACGCGCTTGATCAGGAAATTGCCAAAGGAAATGCCGTCCAATCCCCGCTGGCAGTTATTGATGGAATAGAATACGGCCGTATCCGCCTGCCCCGCATCCAAGACCGGCGCTTTTTCATCCAGCAGTTTTTGCACGCTTGCTGCCATGCCGCGTTCAAGGGCAACTTCAACGAAGATCAATGGCTCATCAGGCATGCGCGGATGAAAAAACGCGTAGCATCGCCTGTCTGAATCAAGCCGATTGCGCAAATCACGCCAGGTACGGATGCGATGCACGGCTTCATATTGCACCAGCTTTTCCAGCAAAGCGGCTGGCGATTTCCAATCAATCGCGCGCAATTCCAGAAAGCCAACATCAAACCAGGAACCCAGCAAGCCTTTCAGGTCTGTCTCCAGCGCCTGCAAAAGCGGTTCATCATCCTTAAGGCGCAGCAAATCCGCGCGCATCATCACCAGGAATTTCACGCCATCCGGAATGGCGCCAAAGGCTGTGAGCAGGCGAAGCCGAGGTGGTTCCAGCGCTCGGCGCAAGCCTGCAAGCGCAATGGCGCGCAATGCGGCATCCGGCGCGGCGCTGAGCTTTTCAATGGCGCGCGTTACCGCCAAGGCATCGGAATCAAACGCAGCGAGGGCGCGCAGAAAACCAAGCTTGCCCGCTTCATCAAGGCCACGATAACGCTCAGCCAGGGCAGCCGCGCGTTTGCGCGCGGAAACCTCTCCCCCGCGGGCTTGCAGGCATTCGCGGAATTCCTCAGCAAAATCACTGAAGGCAGCGGGGCTGCGCTGCACTGCCCCCGCAAGGTCACGCCAGAAGGACGCAACGCGCCGCATGGCGCGATCCATCAGCCCGGCTTCGATGGCGATATCGGACATGGTGTACCGATCCCTTTTTTTAGGGAGGCTATCGAAACAAGAGTTAACAAACAAAGGAAATATGCGTTGCTGACGCGGGCGTGATCGCGTTCAGCCAGCAAGGCGCTGCCGCGCTTCAGCCATCAGCGGCGGTAAATCTTCGGCGATGAGCCCAGCGGGACCAGCGGCAGCACCGGCGCCGTGCAACCAAACCGCCGCAGCGGCGGCTTCAAAGGGCGCCATGCCCTGCGTGAGTAATGCGGCGATGGCGCCGGCCAGCACATCGCCTGTGCCGGCGCTGGCAAGTGATGGCGGCGCATTATCATTGATGATCACGCGGCCATTAGGGGCGGCGATAATGCTATCTGGCCCTTTCAGCACCACCACCGCGCCAAGCCGCGCGGCGGCGGCGCGCGTGGCGGCCAGACGATCCGCGCCGAGCGCGCCGAATAGACGGATGAATTCACCGATATGGGGCGTGATCACCGCTACGCCGCGCAGCAAATCAGGCGCGCCGGCAGCGGCCGAGAGTGCCCCGGCATCCGCCACCAGGGCTTTGCCGGCGGCGATGATTTTATGCATGGCGCTACGCGTTGCCTCATGCGGCAAAAGCCCAGGCCCGGCGAGCCACACCTTGCGCCGCGCATCGGCCAGCAGCGCTTCCAGCGTTGCATCGCTGACCAATTGGCCGGGCGCATCAGCGCGCAGAAGTGTGGCAAGGTCTGGGTTTTCGGCATGGAGTGTAACCAGCCCCGCGCCGAGCCGTCGCGCTGCCATCGCTGCCAGCCGCGCCGCGCCGGGCATGGTGGCACCGGCCAGAATGCTCAAATGCCCGCGCGTGTATTTATGGGCGCTCGCCTCCAGCCCTGGCAGGCGCCACAGCGAGGGATGGTTGCGCCAGCAGCGCGGTGTGATTTCCTGCAAAACGGCCTCCGGCAGGCCGATATCGGCAAGCAGTGTCTCGCCGCAAAGCGTCCGGCCGGGCAGCAGCAGATGGCCGGGCTTGAGGCGGAAGAAGCTGATGGTGAGCGCAGCCTGGGGTGCGAAGCCCAAAACCTGACCCGTGGCGCCATCCAGCCCCGATGGCACATCCACCGCGACCAAGGGGGCGCGGACGGCTTGCAGCAGGTGGATCACCTCGGGCGTCAGCGGGCGCGTCAGGCCAGCGCCAAAGAGTGCATCCACAATAAGCCCGGCGCGGGCGATTTCGTGTTCAGAAAACGGCACTATCAGGCCGCGCCAGCGTGCCGCTGCGGCTGCTGCGGCACTGCCTGGGCTGGGCGGCGCCATGGGGGCAACGGCCACCGGCCAGCCCGCCTGTTCCAAATGGCGCGCGGCGACATAGCCATCGCCGCCGTTATTGCCCGGGCCCGCCAGCACCAAGACCCGGCATGGGCGAAACCTGGTCTGGATCGCACGCGCCACCGCCCTGCCGGCCGCTTCCATCAGACCTTCAACGGCGAAACCCCGCTGAAGGGCCAGCGCATCAGCGCGCGCCATCTCGGCGGGGGTCAGCAAATCGGTCGGGTAAGGGCGCGGCATGGGCTTTCTTATAGCGCATCAGGAAATTGCGGGCATGGGCTGGATCAAGCGGCGCGCCAAGCTGCTATAGGATTTCAAAGGGCATTGGAGTCGTGCATGGCCTTCGTGATCGCCATCGCCCAGCGCAAGGGCGGCGCCGGCAAATCCACTGTGGCGGCCAATTTGGCCACTGCTTTGGCGGAATCGGGCCATCGCGTCGGGCTGCTGGATATAGACCCGCAACGCAGCCTGGCGCGCTGGGACCAGCAGCGCGGCGAGAGCAAAAAAGCGCGTGCGCTGCATTTTGAGGCCCCGACCGGCTGGCGCCTGCCCGCGACTTTGGAAAGGCTGAAGCGGGAGCAGGATTTTCTGCTGCTTGATACCGCGCCGCATGATGATACGGATGCGCGCCTTGCCATTCGCGGTGCTGATCTGGTGCTGGTGCCCTTGCAGCCATCTGCCGCTGATCTGTGGTCCATGGATGCCACGCTTGATTTGGCAAAGCAGGAAAGGCGGCCCGTTAGGCTGCTGCTGAACCGCGTGCCGGCGGCGGGCAAATTGCGCGAAGAAATCGAAGGGCAATTGCGGGACCGCCGCCTGCCCGTATTGGATGCGGTGCTGGGCAATCGCACCGCTTATGCCCAAGCCTTCATGGCCGGCCTGGGTGTGGTGGAAGCCGCACCCCGCGGCCCCGCCGCAGTGGAAGCGCGCGCGCTGGCGGCAGCCTTGCAGGCGTTGCGCAAGAAAGGAATTTGATGATGGGTGATTTGTTGCTTGCGCTGCATCTTTTGGGTGCGGTGCTTTGGGTGGGCGGCATGGGCTTCGCGCTTTTGGTGCTACGCCCGGCGGCGCATGAGGTATTGGAAGCACCGCAACGCTTGGCCCTGGCACAGGCTGCCTTTCGCCGGTTTTTCCTGATTGTCTGGCATGCCATGCCGATTGTGCTGCTGACCGGCTGGGCCTTGTTCTTCCTATGGCATGGCGGC
>CAIMVB010000193.1 GCA_903844785.1 uncultured Rhodospirillales bacterium
AAGCAAAAGGTGGAATCCACTATGGCGGCTGAGATGCAAAAGGCGACCGCCGGCATCAACCTGCCGCCCGGTATGAAGCTGCCCTTCTGAGGTTACGCGCAGCCTGATGCTGCATAACGACCCCATTGAGCATTTGATTGCGCTGCTATCGCGCCTGCCTGGCCTTGGCCGGCGCAGTGCGCGCCGCGCTGTCTTGAAAATGCTGATGGACCCGGATGGCCAGATGTTGCCACTCGCCATTGCCTTGCGCGATGCGGCAAGCGCAGTGAAGCCATGTGAGGCTTGCGGCAATCTGGACACAGTCTCCCCCTGCGCCATTTGCCGTGACCCGCATCGGGACAGGAAGTTGGTTTGCGTGGTGGAAGGCGAGGCTGATCTTTGGGCCTTGGAACGCGCCCATGCGCATCATGGGCTGTATCACGTGCTGGGCGGCATGCTGTCTGCGCTTTCCGGCACGGGGCCTGAGGATTTGGCAATTCAGCCTCTACTGGCGCGGATTGAACAGGATGGTATCGCCGAAGTCATCCTGGCGCTGCCCGCAACTGTGGAAGGTGCGACCACCGCGCATTACGTGACAGATCGGCTGAAGCCCACGGGTATTGCGGTAACGCGCCTGGCGCAGGGCGTGCCGATTGGCGGCGCCTTGGATGTGCTGGATGATGGCACGCTGGCGGCGGCGCTGAAGGCCCGGCGGCCCTTATGAAACTGGCGCGCCGCGCATTATTGGCGACGCCTTTTCTTTCGATCAGCGCAGCAGACGCCGCGCCAACCAGCAAGTTTTTCCAATCCAGCGATGGGGTCAGGCTGCATTACACGCAGCATGGCGCGGGGCCTATTTTGGTTTTTGTGCCAGGCTGGTGCATGCCCGCGCGTATCTTCGCGCCGCAGATTGCTTATTTTCAGCGGCATTACCGCGTGATCGCTTTCGACCCGCGCGGCCAGGGGCAAAGCGCCATTCCCGCGCAAGGCTATGAACCGGAACGGCGCGGGCGCGATATTGCTGATTTGCTCACACAATTGCCACCGGACCGCGTGGTATTGATTGGCTGGTCGCTCGGCGTTCTGGATGCGCTTTCCTGGCTGGCCATGCAGGGTGATGCAAGGCTCGCGGGCTTGGTGCTGATTGACAATTCGGTGGGGGAGGCTGATCCGCCGCCGCCGCGGGCTTCCAATTTTTTCGCCAATCTGCGCAAGGAACGTGACAAGACGGTGCGTGGCTTTGTGAACGCGATGTATCGCACGCCCCAGGATGCGGCGTATCTGGATGGTGTTGCGCGTGAAGCGCAGCGCATGCCGGTGGAAGCTTCCATCAAGCTGCTTTCCTATCCCCGCCCGCGCGAATTCTGGCGGCAGAGCCTTTATGCAACACGCCGCCCAGTTTTCTACGCCGTAACGCCAAGGCTACGCGCGCAAGCGGAAGCCGTGGCCGCACGCCACGCCGCACCCATGACCTCAATCTACGAAGATGCGGGCCATGCTCTATTTGTAGATCGGGCGGATCGGTTTAATGATGAATTGTTGCAATTCATCACAAAAAAGGCGCTTTGGTCCTGATGTCTTCCTTGCTGCCGCTTTTCCTGATCGCCGGCACAGCGGTTGGCGTGGAAATTGCGCTAACGCGCTTCTTCGCCGTCGCTTCCTGGTCTGAATATGGCTATTGGGTGATTTCCATTGCCATGATGGGCTTCGCGGTATCCGGCGTGGTCATGGTATTGGGGCGGCAGGTTTTTCTGCGTCATGCCACCTGGCTGTTGCCGAGCCTGCCGATTGCGATGTTATTGACCGGTGCGCTTGGGTGGATTGGCACCACCGCCAATGGGTTCAACCCGCTGGAATTGCAAAACCCGGCAACGGCCATGCCGCAAATTGGCAATATCGCGCTTTATTATGCGGCGCTGTTTCCCTTTTTCTTCCTGGCTGGTTTTGCGGTTTCGCTGAATTTTGTTGTGCACGCGAATCAGGTTGGGCGGGTTTATGGCTATGATCTTTTGGGCGCTGGGTCAGGGGCCTGTCTTGCGCTGCTATTGATGCTGCTGCTGCATCCCTTCCAGCTTGTGCCTGCCTTGCTGCCTTTTCTGGCGCTGGCGGCGATATTATCGGCCAAGCGTGCCTGGCGCATCGCGGCGGTGGCAGCGCTGGTGGTAGCGGAAGCGGCGATATTTCTTTTCACCAATCCACGCATCAATGAATTCAAGCCCATCTATGCGCCCTTGAATGTGCCGGAAAGCCGCGTGCTGGCGGAAATTTATACACCGCGCGGGGTTTATCATCTGCTCGATAACTTCACCGAGAGATTGGATACGGATGTTTCCAATAATGCCGGCGCGCTAGGCACGCCCGCGCCGCCGCGCAGCTTTGGGCTGTATCGGGACGGGTCGCGCATCGCGGCTCTGCCCAAGGAAGCACCTGAAGCAGGCCACGCCCCATCGGCGCTTGATGCAGCACCCTATGCGCTGCTGGAAAAGCCGCGGGTGCTATTGCTTGGTGCGGCAGGTGGGTTTCGCGCGCCGGAAGCCTTGCGGCTTGGCGCGGCCAGCATCACCGTGATTGAACCAGAACCCATCTTGCGCAACGCGCTGCGCCAGGGGCTTGGCCCTTCGCCCGCCATGGCACCAGACCCGCGGATAGAGCTTTCCTCCGCCCATCCCCTGAATGCCACCGGGCGCTATGATCTGATTGATGTCGCGGGCGATTTCCTTGGCGCTGATGATGCCAATCGCCACACCTATACGGCCGAAGCCATGGCTGGATGGATTGCACAACTCAATCCGGGTGGAATGATTTCCATCCCGATCAGCATTCGGGAATTGCCTGTCTATGCAGTGCGGCTTTTGGCAACCGCGCAGGCAGCGCTGATCAAGGCGGGCATGCCCGATCCAGGCGCGCATCTGGCGGTGATCAGGTCAGCCTGGAATCTGCGCGTGCTGATCGCGCGGGATGGCTTCACGCCAGAAAGTGTCGCGAAGCTTTTGGCGTTTGCCGAAGCACGATCCTTCGATATTTCCCATGCGCCCGGCCTTGGCCCCGAAGGTCGTGAAATTTGGAACGACCTGCCAGCGGTTTCACTTGATAGCGGCTTTGTACAAAGCGGCAGCGCCGCCGATGCCGTGGCGGAAGAAGCGCGGCTTTTACTCGCGGGTCAGGCGCCGCTTGATGCCTTTGATCGTTCCGCCGTGACGGCGGATCGGCCCTGGTTATCACCGCTGGTGCGCTTGAGCGCCTTACCCCAGGCGCTGGAACGTGTGGAGATTTTGCCGCAGCAGGAAATCGGGCTGCTCGTGAATGTCGCGGTGCTGGCGCAAGCGATCCTGCTGGCCATTCTGGTTTCCGCCCTGCCGCTTTTGGCGCGCGGCGCCTTGCGCGTGCCGAGAGGCATTTTGGGGCGCGCGTTGATTTATTTCCCTGCACTTGGATTGGGCTTTCTGCTGATTGAAATCGCCTTCATCGAATATGCCGTGCTGCTCTTGGGGGACAGAACCTCTGCCTTTGCGTTGGTATTGACCGTAATGCTGGTCTGTTCCGGGCTTGGCGCCATGGTGGCGGGGCAATTGGCGCGGCCTGGGCTGGCGCTGAAATGGGCGGTCCTGATCGCCGCGCTATCTTGTGTTGTGACCATCTTCGTCGCGCATCAGGCCATTTTGGCGGTACTGGATTTGCCCTGGGCCATGCGCGCCGCGCTGCTTGTACTTGCCATCGCGCCGGCATCCCTGGCCTTGGGTTTTCCCTTCCCGCTGGGGCTGGATCGTTTCCAGCAGGAAGGCCCCGCGCTTTTGCCCTGGGCTTGGGCGCTGAATGGCGCCTTTTCCGTAGTTGCCACGCCGCTCGCGAATTTGGCTGGCCATGGGCTTGGGCTTACAGCGCTTTTGTTGGGTGGCCTTGCTTGCTATCTCTCAACCGTTATTGTTTGGCCAAGAAACTGATCGGGTCTTGAACATGCTGCTCTCTCGTCGGGCTTTGCTGGCTGGTGCTTCCGCTGGCGTGCTTTCCGCGCCTGCCCTTGCGCAATCAAGCGCCTGGAACCGCGATGCCTTTCTGGCGGCGATGCGTGATTCCGGCCGGCCGATCGAAATTTCTGAAGGCGCTTTCGCCGCCATTCAAGCGCGGCGCCAACCCACTTTGGCGCGGATGGAAGCCTATCTGAAATCCCGCTTTGGGGAGGCTGATCCCGCCGTGCTGCGTGGCTTCGCTGAATTGCCACGCGAATATTTCCATTACAATTACGAAGCGCGTCAGGCTTCCCCTTCCAACGCCTATGAGACAGAGGCAAAGCCCTGGGCGCTTGGTTTTGGTTCCGCACTTTCTGACTATTTGGGCCAAGCCTATATGACCCAGGCCTGCCAGCCGAAGCCGGATCATGTGGTGCTGGAAATCGGCACGGGCTCCGGTTTTCAGGCCGCTTGGCTGTCGCGCATTGTCGCCAAGCAATATTCTATCGAAATCATCGAACCATTGGGCCGCGGCGTGCAGCAGATTTTCGCGCCACTTGGCTTGACCAATGTGGAAACCCGCGTGGGCGATGGGTTCTATGGCTGGCCCGAAGTGACGGGTGGCTTTGATACCATCATCGTCACCTGCGCCGCGCAATATGTGCCGCCCGCCTTGATCCAGCAGTTGAAGCCGGGCGGGCGTCTGGTGATTCCGATCGGCCAGCCCTTCCGGCGCGGCCAATTCCTTTATATCTACACGAAGGATGAGGAAGGCCGCGTGCGCAGCCGCAAGGATGTGGGCGTTTATTTCATCCCCATGACCGGCGCGATGATGAAAACGCCCGCCCCGGCCGGCAGCGTACCGCAGTAAAGAATTTAGCGCGCGGGCGTCACATCCTGCGCGCGGGTTCTTTCATCCACGCGCGAATCATGCGCGAAACCGCGGCGCATCGCCCAGATATTTTTCTGCAAATGGGTGGAGATGATGCCGGCATCTTCCACCACCACACGCGTTGCCTGACGCACCAGGGCTTCACGCCTGGCGGGGTCCAATTCCCGTGCGGCGGTGGCAAGCAGCGTATCAAACTCGGGATTGGAATAGCGCCCACGATTGACCGAACCCGTACCCCGCGCGCGGTCAAAAGTTGCGGCGATGGAACGCAAACCCGCCATCGGTTCACCGGTAGAACTACCCCAGGAAACCAGGAATACCGAAAATTCCTGCCGCGATGCCTTGGCGATGAAGCTGGCGTAGGGCGCCACATCCACCTGGGTACGAATGCCAATGCGGGTCCACATCTGCCCAACGGCTTGCGTGATGCGCGCATCATTCGGGTAGCGATCATTCGGCCCGTGCAAAGTCAGGCGAAAACCATTGGGGTAGCCCGCTTCCGCCAATAACTTCTTTGCTTGATCAGGATCAGCGCGCGTCGCCGCCAGTTCCGGCACATAGGCAAAGCCACCTTCCGGCATCACCTGCCGCGTCGCACTCGCCGCACCTTCCATCACGCGCGCCACAATCGCCGGGCGATCGATGGCAAGTGAAAGCGCGCGGCGCACCCGCACATCTTTCAGCGGATTGCGGTCAAAAGGCTTGCCGTCATTATCCGTGATAAAGGGCGTTGGCCCATCGCGCATATGATCCAAAGCAAAATAGATGAAGCGCATGCTATCTATTTCACTAAGTGCAATGCGCTGATCCCGCCTGAGTCGTTCAATATCCGA
>CAIMVB010000194.1 GCA_903844785.1 uncultured Rhodospirillales bacterium
AATATCAATCTGTTTTGTGTTCACAGCCATGCTCGGTCGTTCCGACCATCCAAGGAAGCTCGGTACTGCCAAGTTCCTCGATAGTCACGCATGGACAAAACCTTTCAAAGCAGCCTCTTAGGCACTCAAGGCAGAAAAGATACAATGCTGCTCAGGCCCAATGGGGCAGCTTTTAACAAAACAGTCATCAAGAGTGACGGGATTTCAAATATAGTTTGATTTCAAAGTCAGAATTTTATGCCTGCACGGCTCTCTATTTTATTGCGTTTTTTCACATTGACTTATAAGATTTTTTTAGCTCCTTTTTTTTCTGCTCCGTATTTGATGAATTCTAGTTATGGTTTCGAGGAGCGGAGGCCGCATCTGGAGTGCTTGGTGGGGACTGGCTCGGTTGTACTGCCTAAGCCATTCATTGATACTGGCCTGAGCCAGACGGGTACTGCCAAACCATTCAATGTTCGGGATTTCCCGGCGTAGCATCCCCTTGAAGCGGTAACTTTACCCATCCTCCATGGGCGAAACTGGAGCAATCTGGATGGGCTTGATGCCCAGGTGCAGGAACTGTCCGTCGTCAAATGATTTGAGACCGATTTGCTGCTTGGCTAACGTGTCCAGCGTCAGCACCTATGGGACCAAAGTGGCGATTTGAGGCACGGAGGATTTCTGGCTCATCGTAACCCCAAGGAGAGTGAAGATGAGCCAGAAATCTTCCACCCCACCCGCCCGCGTGCCAGCCGAAAAGCTGGTCCGCGACATCCGTCGCGCCACACGCAAGCACCATTCCGTCGAGGACAAGATCCGCATTGTCCTGGAAGGGCTCTGCGGTGAGGAAAGCATCGCCGCCGTTTGTCACCGCCGAGCCATCGCCGAGAGCCTGTACTACGCCTGGTCCAAGGAGTTCTTGGGTGAGGCGCGAGCGCGCCACGGGTGCAAGCGCTGCGCCGAACGGTAAGCACCGCATGGCTGGTGATACCGCCCGCGCGGCCACTAGGTAATGAACTCATATTCTATTGCAGGGGCGTTGTTTCTTCATTTATCAATCACAAGCTTGCGTCGCTTCCGATATGGCTCCTATTTCTGCGATTAATCCAAAAATCGCCACAGCAGGGATTGTCGAATCGACGGCGCGGTTACTGCTGGTCCTGTTGCGGTACCGCACATTTGCACAGTTTGCCGCCCTTGCTTGGGTTTTTTGGGCAGCAACAATTCTTCTTTCATTTTTTCGAGGCTCCCAAGCCAACTGATGTTCCGCTTTGTGTAAATCCAGCCTGAGCCTGACCGTTTCACGATTTAATGAACCGTCCCGGAGTTGTCTCCCGATATCGCGCATCGATGTGGCAAACAGCAAACTTAAATGGTCCGGAGGACTAACCGTATTTTCCGCGCGGACTAAACAATCAGAAGCTTGGATTATAAAATCTCGAGCTTCTTGGAGAATTGCGCGCAAACAATTACTGAAATCAGTTTGTGCTGGTTGCTGTTGCTTTTGCTGTCGTGCGCGCGTAGCGACTGGCAGCTTAGGTCCGCTTGAAATGAGCAACAAAGCAGCGAAGCATATTATTGCATTTTAAGCACCTCGTCTTTCCCAAGACACTAATTTTTGTGGCATAGGACGACGCGACCGTCACCCTTTACGTCGATCTGGTCAGATTTTGTCACGGCAACCCCCCTTTGTGAGCTTCTTGAGGATGCTCAAAGAGTTAGATGGATTTCGGGTTTTTTGTACAGCTTTTGTGAAGCGGGTTTTTACAAAAAATTGGCGGTCTCCGTGACTTGTGGAGAACCTAAATCACTGAATTTCTTGTGGAAAATTGGCGGACCCGACACGATTCGAACGTGCGACCTTTGCCTTCGGAGGGCAACGCTCTATCCAGCTGAGCTACGGGTCCCCGAGCAGGCTTCTACCCCGGCAGCGACGCCGGGGGAAGGGCTTTCGCTAAATATGCGCGTTATTCCGCGGGGGCGGATTGTTCCAGCCGATAGGGGTGCGCCAGGTAAGCCCCGAGGATTTTCATGGAGGAGGAGAAAAACGCCAGCTCCTCAAAAGCGCGGCGGAGCGCCGGCTGATCCGGGTGGCCATCCACATCGCACAGGAATTGCGTCGCGGCGAAGCGCCCGCCCACCATATAGCTTTCCAGCTTGGTCATATTGATGCCATTGGTGGCGAAGCCGCCAAGCGCCTTATAAAGCGCCGCGGGGATGGAGCGGACCTGAAACACAAAAGTGGTCACCACATTCGGTGCATCCACCGGCGCATCGGCCCGATCGCGAGACATGACATAAAAGCGCGTGGTGTTATGCGCCTCATCCTCCACGTTCCGCTTCAGCACTTCCAGCCCGTAGATTTCGGCAGCCAATTCGCTGGCAATGGCGGCATCTTCCACGCCGCCGCGTTCGGCAATTAGCGCTGCCGCGCCAGCCGTATCGGCTTCGATTACCGGGGTCAGAGACATATCCTTCAGCAGCCTTAGCACCTGGCCAAGCGCGACCGGGTGGCTATGGGCGCGCTTCAGCGTGGCGAGGCTCGCGCCCTTGGGTGCCAGCAGGCAATGTTCCACGCGCTGGAAATGCTCGCCCACCACGAAAAGCCCGGAATCGGGCAGCATGCGGTGAATATCCGGCACGCGGCCCGCCAAGGAATTCTCGCAGGGCAGCATGGCCAGGTCACATTGCCCATCGCGCAGCGCTGCCATGGCGGCTTCGAAGGATGGGCAGGGCAGGGTCGCAGAGCCTGGATAGGCAGCCCGGCAGGCAAGGTCTGAATAGGCGCCAAGGACGCCTTGGAAGGCGATGCGATGGGCTGACATGGGGGATTCCTTCAAGGGGCAAGCAAGGCGCGGGCGCGTTCAAGATCTTCGGGCGTATCCACACCGAAGGGGCCGTGTTCCACCCGGGCGGCGCTGATTTTCATGCCGGCTTCCAACGCGCGAAGCTGTTCCAGCTTTTCGCGCAATTCCAAGGGGCTGGCGGGTAGGGTCACGAAGCGGTCCAGCGCGGCGCGGCGATAGGCATAAACGCCAATATGGTGCCAGCGCGGCCCCTCCCCCCAAGGAATGGGCAGGCGGGAGAAATAAAGCGCCGGCGCCACCACGGCATCGCCCATGAAGCCGCAGGCGCATTTCACGAAGGAATCGGTGCGCGCTTCCTTTTCATCGGCAATGGGGCAAACCAGCGTGCCGATATCCACGCTGGGGTCTTCAAGGGGGGCCAGCACGGCGCGCAGTGTCTCGGGCCTGATGGTCGGGAAATCGCCTTGCAGATTCACCACCACATCAAATTCGCCCGCCGGGTCCAGGGCCTTCATGGCGCGCTGCACGCGGTCTGTGCCGGAAGGCACATCATCTGCCACCAGCACGGCGCGGGCGCCAGCGGCCCGGGCGGCTTCGGCGATTTCCTCCTCAGCGCAGGCCACCGCCAGGGGGCCGATCCCCGCTTCACGGGCGCGGTCCAGCACATGGGCGATCATGGGGCGGCCATGAATATCAGCCAGCGGCTTGCCGGGCAGGCGGGTCGCGGCCATACGGGCGGGGATGACAATGATGGGACGCAAGGAAAAACGCTCCTGCCGCCTTGTCGGCGGGAAGTGTGATCTGTATGGTCCGCGCGTTCTAAAGAAGCGTGCCCCTGTGTGCAAACCGGCGGGTAATGCGCGGTGTGAGGAAGAGCTTGGGCCATGAGTAACAGTCTTGAACTGAACAAGGTTTTCGCTGCGATTCTGACGGCTGGCATCACCTTTGGGGTCGCCGGGGTGATTGGTCGGTTGATCGTGCATCCGACCATGCCGAAGGAAAGCGCCATCCAGGTGGGCGAACCTGCCCCCGCGCAGGCGGTTGCGGCGGTTGCGGCGCCTGCCCTTGAACCGATTTCGCCGCTTCTGGCGGCAGCCAATGTGCAGAATGGCCAGCAATTGGCCCAGCGCCAATGCGCTTCCTGCCATAGCTTCAATGAAGGTGGCCGCAACGGGGTCGGACCTAATCTTTATGGGATTATCGGCGCTAACCATGCACGCGCCGATGGCTTCAATTACTCAGCCGCCATTCGCGGCATGGCCGGCAAGCCGTGGGTCTATGAAGAAATGAATGCGTGGCTTGCAAATCCTCGCGCCTATGCGCCCGGCAATAAAATGACCTATGCGGGTCTTGCCAGCGTCCAGGGTCGTGCGGATTTGATCGCCTATCTGCGTTCCATCTCTCCCAACGCGCCCGCGCCCTGATCCCGGCGAATTTCATCGCGGTGGCGGAAGCCGCCGCTGATCGGGCAGCGGCCGTGATCCGGCCGCTGTTTCGTTCCGCCCTGCTGGTGGAAGCCAAGGGCGATGCGAGCCCAGTCACGCGCGCCGACAAGGAAGCTGAGGAGGCGATTCGCGCCCTTTTGGCCGAAGCCCTGCCGGAACATGGCGTGATTGGCGAGGAACATGGGTCGGAACGCCCGGATGCTGAATGGGTCTGGGTACTGGACCCGATTGATGGCACCCGCGCTTTCGTCACTGGACGCCCGATTTTCGGCAGCCTGCTGGGCTTGTTGCATCGCGGCAAGCCTGTGCTGGGTATTATTGACCAACCCATCACCGGCGAACGCTGGCTGGGTGTGGCCGGCCAGCCGACGCGCTTTACCGGCCCCTTCGCCGGCACGCCGCGCTGTCGCCCCTGCGCCAGCTTGGCCGAGGCCGAGCTTTCCTGCACCAGCCCCGATATGTTCAGCCCCGCCAATCGCCCCGGCTTTGATCGGCTGCGCCAGGGCGCGCGCCGCGTCACCTGGGGCGGCGATTGCTATGCCTATGGGTTGGTGGCGCTTGGCCTGATTGATGTGGTGGCGGAAAGTGACCTCAAAATCTGGGATTGGGCCGCCCTGGTGCCGGTCATTGAAGGGGCGGGCGGGTGCGTCACGGATTGGTCTGGTGCGCCGCTGCACCCTGGCAGTGATGGGCGCGTGATTGCGCTGGGCGATGCAAGGCTACTTACGGAAGCGGTTCAACTTCTGCGTAGCTGAAGCCATCTGCCATTGCCGCCGGGGCAACGAACCCCCATCCTGAAGCCTATGCAACGTCGTGACCTTCTGGCGCTTGGCGCCGCCTTCATCAGCCTGCCCCAAGCCGCCCGCGCCGCCATGCCCGCCGGGGGCGATAGGCCAGGCCAGGTGGTGCGTACCCATGCCATGGCGCTATTGGGCGAACCGGCCCTTCCGGCGGATTTCGTGCATTGGCCCTGGGTGAACCCGAACGCCCCAAAAGGCGGCGAAGTGACGCTGACCGCGCTTGGGTCTTTCGACAGTTTCAACCCCTTCATCCTGCGCGGTACGCCCGCGGTCGGCAGCAATTTGATTTACGATACGCTGCTGGCGCGCAATTTGGATGAACCGCTTTCGCAATACGGACATCTGGCGCGCATCATTGAATTGCCGGCAGACCGCAAGGGTGTGACATTTGAACTGCGCGAAGGTGCCCGCTGGCATGATGGCCGGCCGATCACCGCCGAAGATGTGGTCTTCAGCTTCAATGCGCTGCGCGCCAATGGCCGGCCCTTCTTTCGTTCCTATTGGGCGGATGTGACGGAAGTAGTGGCCGAAGATCCGCGGCGCGTCACTTATCGTTTCCGCACTGATGAAAATCGCGAATTGCCGTTGATTCTGGGTGAAATGTCGGTCCTGCCCAAGCATTATTGGGAAGCGCGCGACTTCACCCGCCCAAGCCTTGATCTGCCATTGGGTTCCGCTGCTTATCGTATTGAACGGTTTGACCCCAACCGCAGCGTGGTGCTGCGCCGCGTGCCCGATTACTGGGGGCGGGATTTGCCGACCATGCGTGGCATGTCGAATTTCGATACCATTCGCTATGAATATTTCCGCGATACAACAGTCGCGTTTGAAGCCTTCAAGGCTGGGCAGATCGACTTCCGGCAGGAGAATGTCGCGCGCGATTGGGCAACGGGTTATGATTTTCCGGCCGCGCGGCGGGGCCTGGCGACCAAGCAGGAAATCCGCCACGAAATCCCGACCGGTATGCAGGCTTTTGCGATGAATCTGCGCCGGCCGCTATTTCAGGATGCGCGGGTGCGTCGCGCGCTGATTGAAGTTTTTGACTATGAATGGATGAATATCAATCTGTTCTATGGCGCCTATACGCGCACCGAATCCTATTTCTCCAATTCCGATTTCGCTTCCCGCGGCTTGCCGGAAGGGCGCGAGCTTGAAATTCTGAACCAGTATCGCGGCCGCGTGCCAGAGAGTGTTTTCACCGAAGAATATCGCCTGCCAAAAACCGATGGTTCCGGCAATAATCGCGAAGGGCTGCGCCGTGCGCTGGCGCTATTGCGTGAAGCGGGCTGGGTAGTGCGGGATCGGCGCCTGGTGAATGCCGAAGGCAAGCGCTTTGAATTTGAAATCCTGTTGCAGGGCGCCACTTTTGAACGCGTGGCGCTGCCTTATGTGCAATGGCTGGAACGGCTTGGCATTGCTGCGCGCGTGCGCACCGTTGACCCGGCGCAATACCAGGTGCGGGTGGATGCCTTTGATTATGACATGACGATTGACAGCATGGGTCAGGGTTTCCACCCCGGCAATGAACAGCGCGATTATTGGACCTGCGCCAAGGCGCGCGAAAATGGCAGCCAGAATGTCGCCGGCATTTGCGACCCGGTGGTGGATGAATTAGTGGAAATGGTGATCGCCGCGCCCAATCAGGCCGAACTTGTGGCGCGCACACGCGCGCTGGATCGCGTGCTACTGCAGCATAATTACACCATCTCGCAATGGCATAGCCGCAGCTTCCGCATCGCCTTTTGGGAGCGTTTCGGCAGGCCGGAAAAAACCCCGCGCTATGGCTTGGGCTTTCCGGGTGGCTGGTGGATTGATCCCGCGCGGGATGCCGCGCTGGCAGAAGCCCGGCGTAACCAATAGGCATGGCCGCTTATCTTCTTCGCCGTCTGCTGCTGGTGATTCCGACACTATTCGGAATCATTCTGATCAATTTCGCCGTGGTGCAATTTGCCCCGGGTGGTCCGGTGGAACAGATGCTGGCGGAGCTCCGCGGCGAAGGCCAGACCATGGGGCGCATCACTGGTGAAGGTGGTGGCGAAATCCGCACGCCGAATGCGCTGGAACAACGCGGTGCAACCGGTAGTGGCGGTGATGGGCCGGTTGGGTCTTATCGCGGTGCGCGCGGGCTTGATCCTGCCATTGTCGCGGAAATTGAACGCGCCTTTGGTTTTGATAAGCCCGCCTCAACACGCTTCAAGGAAATGATCCTGGGCTATTTGCAATTCGATTTCGGGCGATCGCTGTTTCGTGACCGGCCGGTGATCGACCTGATTATCGAAAAAATGCCGGTGTCCATTTCGCTTGGGCTTTGGTCCACACTGCTGATTTACCTGATCTCGATCCCGCTTGGCATCAGGAAGGCGGTACGTGATGGATCGCGCTTTGATGTCGCGACATCGGCGGTGGTGCTGATTGGCTATGCCATACCGGGCTTTCTGTTTGCGATTATACTTGTGGTATTCTTCGCGGGCGGTTCCTTCTTCCAATGGTTCCCGTTGCGCGGGTTGAATAGCCCAGGGTCTGAGGGCTGGTCCCTTGGCGCCCGTATCATGGACTACGCGTGGCATATGGTGTTGCCCACCATTGCGCTGGTGATTGGTGGTTTTGCGACACTGACCATGCTCACGAAAAACGCCTTTTTGGATGAAATCGGCAAGCAATATGTGCTGACCGCGCGCGCCAAGGGTGGTTCCGAAAGTCGCGTTCTTTATGGCCATATCTTTCGCAATGCCATGATGCTGATCATCGCGGGCTTCCCGGCGGCATTCATCGGCATCTTGTTCACTGGCGCGCTGCTGGTGGAGATTGTATTCTCGCTTGATGGGCTTGGGTTGCTTGGCTTTGAAAGTGCCATTCGCCGCGATTACCCGGTGATGTTCGCAACGCTTTACATCTTTACCCTGATGGGGCTGGTGATGCAGATCATCGGCGATTTCACCTATACGCTGGTGGACCCGCGCATTGATTTTGAGGCGCGGCGCTGATGCTCTCCCCGCTCACGCAGCGACGGCTTGCAAATTTCCGTGCCAATAAGCGCGGCTATTGGTCACTGATCATTTTCGGCATGCTTTTCTTCATCACGCTTTTTGCCGAATTCCTGGCGAATGACCGCCCCATTATCGCGCGCATTGATGGGCGCTGGTATGCGCCCGTGCTGGTGGATTATGCCGAAAGTGACATTGTTGAAGACGGCCTACCGACACTGGTTGATTGGCATGACCGCGGCTTTCGTGAGGAGATTGACGCCAAGGGGGCGAGTCTGATCTGGCCGTTGATCCCTTATTCCTACCGCACCGTGGTGCGTGATTTGGGCCGGCCCGCGCCAGCGCCGCCTTCAGCGCGCAATTGGCTTGGTACGGATGATCAGGCACGGGATGTGCTGGCGCGGGTGATTTATGGCTTTCGCATTTCTGTGCTGTTCGGTTTCACGCTGACCTTGATCAGTTCTGTGATTGGAATCGCAGCCGGCGCGGTGCAGGGGTTTTATGGCGGCACCACCGATTTGCTGTTTCAGCGCTTCATCGAGATTTGGTCCGGCATGCCGCAGCTTTTTCTGCTGATCATACTGGCCAGTGTCATCGAACCCAGCTTCTGGGTGCTACTGATTTTCCTGCTGCTCTTTTCCTGGATGAACCTAACCAGCGTGGTGCGCGCTGAATTCCTGCGCGGGCGCAATTTCGATTATGTGCGCGCTGCCAAGGCGCTGGGTGTGAGCGATGCGCGCATCATGCAGCGCCATATCCTGCCCAATGCTATGGTCGCCACGCTCACCTTCCTGCCTTTCATTCTCTCGGGCAGCGTGACGGTACTGGCCTCGCTGGATTTTCTGGGTTTTGGCTTGCCGCCCGGTTCGCCTTCCCTCGGCGAATTGGTCAATCAGGGCAAGAATAATCTGAATGCACCATGGCTGGCGCTGACCAGCTTCCTGGTGCTGGGCGGCATGCTGACATTGCTGATTTTTGTCGGTGAGGCGGTGCGCGATGCTTTTGATCCGCGCAAACTACCCGGAGGGCAGGGTTGATGGCGCTGCTTTCGGTGCGCGATCTGTCCGTTGCTTTTCGCGGACGGGAAGTGGTGCGCGGCGTCTCCTTCGATGTGATGCCAGGCGAAACCGTGGCCCTGGTTGGCGAAAGCGGCAGCGGCAAATCCGTGACGGCGCTTTCCTGCCTACGGTTGCTGTCCAGCGCTGGCAGCAACCCTGCCGGTTCAATCTCGTTAGATAGCGTTTCTGTGCTGGATGCGGATGACAAGCAGTTGCGCGCGCTGCGTGGCGGTGTCGCCGGCATGGTGTTCCAGGAACCCATGACCTCGCTCAATCCCTTGCATTCGATCGAGCGCCAAATTGCTGAGGCCATTACGCTGCATCGCCCCTTGGCGGGTGAGGCTTTGCGCACGCGTGTGATTGAATTGCTGCGCCTGGCTGGCTTTCCGCAGGCGGAGGACCGCTTGGGCGCCTATCCGCATCAGCTGTCTGGCGGGCAGCGCCAACGCGTGATGATTGCCGCGGCCTTGGCGAATGATCCCAAATTACTGATTGCCGATGAACCCACCACGGCGTTGGATGTGACGATCCAGGCGCAGATTCTGGATTTGCTCGCCGCGCTCAAGCAACGGCTTGGTATGGCGATGCTGCTCATCACGCATGATCTTTCCATCGTGCGCCGCCATGCGGATCGTGTGGTGGTGATGAAGGATGGCAATGCGGTGGAACAGGGAAAGGTGGCCGAGGTATTTGCCGCGCCGCGCCATGAATATACGCGCATGCTGCTGGCAACCGAACCGCGCGGCAGGCCAGCGCCCTTCGCCGCTGATGCGCCGCCCACGCTGGAAGCGCGCGATATGCGCGTGGCCTTCCCCATCCGCCGCGGGCTGCTGCGCCGCGTGGTGGCGGAAGTGAAGGCGGTGAATGGTGTTTCGCTTGCCTTGCGGGAAGGCGAAACCCTTGGCTTGGTCGGCGAAAGTGGCTCCGGCAAGACAACGCTTGGACTGGCTTTGCTGCGTATGGCCGATAGCCAGGGCTGCATCACTTTCGCTGGACAGGATATCCAGGCGCTGTCCACCCGCGCTTTGCGCCCTTGGCGGCGGCGTATGCAGATTGTTTTTCAGGATCCCTTCGGTGCGCTTTCCCCACGCCTGAGTGTCGCGGAAATCATTGGCGAAGGGCTGGAAGTGCATGAAGCCAGCCTGCCCCGTGCAGAGCGTTTGGCGCGTGTTGCCGATGCGCTGCGTGAAGTGGGGCTCGACCCCGCCATGGCGGAACGATACCCGCATGAATTTTCTGGTGGCCAACGCCAACGCATCGCCATTGCGCGCGCCATGGTGCTGAAGCCAAGCTTGGTGGTGCTGGATGAACCAACCAGCGCGCTTGATGTCAGCGTGCAGGCGCAGGTGGTGGATTTGCTGCGTGATTTGCAGGCGCGGCACGGGCTTGCGTATTTGTTCATTTCCCATGATCTCCGGGTGGTGCGGGCCATGGCGCATCGTATCGCTGTGCTGAAGGATGGCCGCGTGGTGGAAGAAGGCGAAGCCACCGCGCTGGTGCAAAACCCGCGGGAAGCCTATACGCGGCAATTGATGGCGGCCGCTTTCGACCTTTCCAGCAATGACAAGGCAATGATTTCACCGTGAATGAATTGGAACGACTCAAGGCCATGCTGGATGCCGAGCAAGTCAAGCTTGGTGTCAGCCTGCGGCGGATGAATTCGCCAGGCTCCCCGGTTTATCGCACCTGGGAGAATGTCTGGCCAACTGCTACCATTCTAACCGCCAGCTTCATTGCGCTGAAATGGGGTGGTGCGCCGCTGGAAGCGCTTGGCATCCAACAGGGCGGCACCTGGGCCGGCATGGTGGTGCTGGGCATTGGCTGCTGGTGGTGGCTCACGAAAATCATGCCCAAAATCAAGGATGGCGTGTTTGAACGCACCGCGGCGCTGGCACTTTCATCACCGCAGCAATTTGATTTCCTCTGGTCCAAAAGCATCCTGAGCCTTTACGCCAAGCTGCCCGATGGCACGGAATGGGCGGCGGCGCGGCGGGATGATTGGCGCGCCTTTGTGCGCCGGCTGGATGAGGCGCTTTCGAAGGAAAATACATAATGGCCATTCTGCTTTCAACAAAAGCGCATACCATGCAGGATTGGAAGGCGGCGCTGCTTGCCGTTGATCCTTTGCTGGATATCCGCCTATTCCCGGATGCGGGCGAACCGGCGGAAATTGAAGCCGCCGTGGTTTGGACCGCGCATGACATGATGGATTTGCGCCGCTATCCGAATTTGAAGCTGATCGTTTCCATGGGTGCTGGTGTTGATCATTTGCTGCGTGCGCCTGGGCCGCCGCCTGGTATTCCGGTGGCGCGATTGAAGGATGTGCTGCTGACAAGCGCCATGGCGGAATGGGTGCTGCTGAATGTGCTGCGCTTTCACAGGCAAGATCCGGAATACCGCGTGTTGCAACAGCGCAAGGAATGGCTGGAATTATCCGCGCCTAGCACGGCGGAACGGCGCATCGGCATTCTGGGCATTGGCGAATTGGGCAGCGCTTCGGCGCGTGTGCTGACCTCACTTGGCTTTCCGGTGATGGGCTGGTCGCGCAGCGCCAAAACCCTACCCGGTGTGCAGACCTTCCACGGCGCGGATGGGCTGATGGCCATGGCGGCGCAAAGCGATATTCTGATCTGCCTGCTGCCGCTGACACCTGAAACGCGCGGTGTGCTGAATGCCAAGCTGCTCGCCACCCTGCCGCGCGGCGCTTACGTGATCAATGGCGCACGCGGCGGCCATATGGTGGCGGAAGACATGCTGGCCGCGCTTGATTCCGGACATATTGCGGGCGCTGCCTTGGATGTTTTCGAACCTGAGCCTTTGCCGCCGGAAAGCCGCTTCTGGACCCACCCCAAGGTTTTCCTGACACCGCACGCAGCCAGCATCACCATCCCATCCAGCGTCGCCCCGCAAGTGGTGGAGAATATCCACAATATGCGCGCCGGGCGCCCGCTGATTAATCTGGTGGATTTCAGCCTAGGCTATTGAGGGCTTTCAAAGCGTGGCGCCGCCATCAATGGCGAGTTCTGATCCGGTCATATAGCCACTGTCATCGGACAGCAAAAATAGGACCAGACGCGCTACTTCCTCTGCCGTACCTTGCCTTCCCATGGGCACGGATTTGAGCCGCGCGGTATTTTCTTCCGGTGAGCGTATATCCAGCATGGGTGTTGCGATTGGCCCGGGGTGGACGGAATTCACACGAATGCCGCGTGGCGCCAATTCAAGGGCGGCGGATTTCGTCATGCCGCGCAGCGCCCATTTCGTGGCACCATAAGCAAAGGCGCGTGCCGAACCGCGCAGCCCAGCGGTGGAGGAGATATTCACAATCGAACCACCGCCTGCCTTTTCCATGGCCGGCACCACGGCTTTCATGCCGAGAAAGCAGCCTAATTGATTGATGCGTGTGTGGCGTTCGAATAGCGCTGCATCGGTTTCCATCATCAGCTTCGGGACATAGATGCCGGCGTTATTGACCAGACCGGTCAGCTTCCCGCGCGCTTCCGCCGCCGCCACGGCGCGCGCCCAATCTGCTTCTTCCGTGACATCCAGGCGTAGGAATTGTGCTGCCGCACCCAATTCGCGCGCCAGGGCTTCGCCTTCCGCTTCCAGCACATCGCCCATAATCACTTGCGCGCCTTCCGCGACCAGCAGGCGGGCTTCCGCGGCACCTTGGCCGCGCGCCGCGCCGGAAATCAGAACAACCTTGCCATCGAAGCATGCCATTTTGTGCCTCCCTCTCATTTGGGGAGCATGGCATTCCGAAGGGGTGGCGTGAAGCGGCCCGGCGCGATTGCAGGACGGGCGGATTTGTCCTGTTATGATACTCAGATCAGGCGGCTGGCGGCCAGCGAGCTTGGAAAATATCAATCTTCAAGCCGAGGAAGCGTGAACCATGACCGAGGCGCAATCCCCATTCGCCGATGCCGATGCTGATGCTATCATCATCGGCGCTGGTATTTCTGGCATGTACCAGCTTATTCGCTTGCGCGAACTCGGCATGAAGCTGCGCGTTTTTGAGGCGGGTTCAGATGTGGGTGGCACCTGGTATTGGAACCGCTATCCCGGCGCCCGGTTTGATTCGGAAAGCTGGTCCTATGGCTATTCCTTTTCCAAGGAGTTGCTTCAGGAATGGGAATGGACAGAACATTTCTCCGCGCAGCCGGATACGCTGCGCTATCTAAATTTCGTCGCGGAGAAATTTGATCTGCGTAAGGACATCACCTTCAATAGCCGCGTCAAATCTGCGCATTTCGATGATGCGAATAATCTTTGGACCGTGACGCTGGAAAACGGTGAACAATGCCGCGCGCCGTTGATGATCACGGGGCTTGGCCCGCTTTCGGCGCCCACCCTGCCCAACATCCCAGGCC
>CAIMVB010000195.1 GCA_903844785.1 uncultured Rhodospirillales bacterium
CAATTCCAACCCGGGGTACAGCAGGGTAGAAAGGCAATGGCGGCGACGCGCGGATCCCGATGCGCGGACCGATAGGACAGAAAGTCTCCGCGAAGCGCAGCCGCCAGCATCACCACAGCGCGCGGCATGCCGGCGCGGCGTGTTCCCCCTGGCATCTCTCCCGCCCCTCATGCGCGCCTTGACGGCGGCTTGGGGTGGTGCGGAACCCTGATCGCGAATGGCGAAGCGTTCCCCGAGTCTGCGGTCCATGGACCGTCCTTCCCTGCTGCGGCAATTCTGCCCTGCCGATTGCAGTACCTTCCCGCTTCATCGTGCCTTCATTCAGGTGATGCACCTGGACTTTCGGTACGATTTTTCGCAGCGCGAAGGCAGTGCGAATCGCGCAAGAGAATCGCGCGCGAGACACGCTATCTGCATCACCATGTGGCGTGTCAACAAAATCCGTCATGTCGCGCACAAAAAAATGCGCGCACCGCATTGCGATGCGCGCAGTGTGACATGGATGTCGCGGTTTCTTGGCCCGCGATGCGCCTTCATCACCTCTAAAAAAATGATGAGGGCATCTAGAAACTATCGCGCTGAAAGCGGCGGCACCGGGCGCTGTTCCGGGCCCGTATACCAGGAAAGCGGACGGATCAGCCGATTGTCCGCGCCCTGTTCAATCACATGCGCCGACCAGCCTGTGATGCGCGACGCGACGAAGATCGGCGTGAAAAGCGGGATCTCAAAACCCATCAGGTAATAGGCAGGGCCTGCTGGGAAATCGAGATTTGGGTGGATGTTCTTCTTCTCAAGCATCTCACCGGCCAGGATGCGGCTGATCTCCATCCAGGTCTTATCGCCCACAACTTCCGCCATTTTTTCGGCATATTTGCGCATGGTGGGCACGCGGCTATCGCCCGTTTTATAGACGCGATGGCCAAAGCCCATCACCAGCGCCTTATGGTCGAAGCGGCTTTGGATCCATTCCTTCGCAAGCTTCGGGTCGCCGATTTCCTTCAGCGTATGCATCACCGCTTCATTAGCGCCGCCATGCAGCGGGCCCTTGAGCGAGGCGATGCCCGCCGTGATCGCGCCATGCATATCAGCGCCAGAGGAGGTCACCAGCCGCGCCGTGTAGGTGGAAGCGTTGAAGGTGTGTTCCGCATACAGGATCATGGAAACATCAAAGGCCTTCAGCACTTCCGGCTGCGGCACCTTGCCCAGGATCAGGTTGAAGGCGTTCTCGGCGAAGCTATGCGCGGGGTTCGGCGCCACCACTGGCAGGCCGCGGGAAGCGCGATAGGCCGCCGCAATCGCCGTTGGGATCTTGGCGAAAAGCCGCTTCGCCTTGCGGTACTGCGCCGGCTGAGAGACATCGGCGGTCTCTGGATCTTCCATCCCCATGAAGGAAACTGCCGTGCGGATGGCATCCATCGGGTGCGCATCCTTGGGGAATTCCTGGATCACGCGATGCAGCGCAGGGCTGATCTCACGCTCGCCAGCGGTTTCCGCCTTGAAGGCGGCAAGCTGCTTGGCATTGGGCAATTCGCCTTCCCACAGCAGATAGGCCACTTCCTCAAAGCTGCAATTCTCGGCCAAATCCTGCACCGCATAGCCGCGATAGGTCAGGCTATTCGTCTCCGGCATTACCTTGGAGACGGCAGAGACATCGGCATAGACGCCGACCA
>CAIMVB010000196.1 GCA_903844785.1 uncultured Rhodospirillales bacterium
GCGCCGCAAATCTTCATCAATCTGCGCGAAGCGCCGAAGGTTGACATTGCGTTGGATGTCCAGGCCCGCCGCCTACAGGAAGGGCAGGAGAATTTCGAAGTCACACTGCAAATCCGCTGTGAGGCGAAGCTGCCTGGTGATACCCCTGCCTTTATCGCGGAACTGGTCTATTGCGGCATCTTCACCCTGACCGGCATCACGCCCGAAATGATGGAACCCGTGCTGCTGGTGGAATGCCCGCGCCTGCTGTTCCCCTTCGCGCGCAATATCCTGGCCGAGGTGACGCGCGATGGCGGCTTCCCGCCTGTGATGCTGGCGCCGATTGATTTCGTGGCGCTTTGGCAAAATCGCCGCGCTCAGCAGCAGGCTGCCGCCGCCCCTGTCCAAGGAAATGCCTGAATCTGGCCTGCTGGGGCGAAAAATCGCTCTTTCAGCCGTTTTGAACCCTTGACCCCCAGCCCGCGCATGTCATGTGCGGGCGCATGGATCAGATGATGCCCGCAACGCCGCGCCGCCAGCGCTTGGCCATTGTGCTTTTCAACCTCGGCGGACCCGATGCGCCGGAGAGCGTGCGGCCATTTCTGGTCAATCTTTTCACGGACCCCGCCATTCTGCGCGTGCCAGGCTTCATCCGCCCATGGCTCGGCCGGCTGATCGCCTGGCGCCGCACCAAGCCGGCGCAGGAAAACTACGCCGTGCTGGGTGGCCGTTCGCCCTTGCGGGAACTGACGGAAGAACAGGCGAGCAGCCTGGAAGCGGCCTTGGCCGATGAACCGGGTACGGAAACCCGCTGCTTCGTTGCCATGCGCTATTGGCACCCAATGAGTGATGAATGCGCCCGCGCGGTGAAGGATTGGGCGCCGGATCGCGTGCTGCTGGTGCCGCTGTATCCGCAATTTTCCACAACAACCACCGGATCGAGCCTGATTGCCTGGCAGGATGCCACGCGTAAGATCGGGCTGGATGTGCCGACCACGGCGCTTTGTTGCTGGCATTCGGATCAGGGCTTTGCGGCGGCCACCGCGCGGCTGGTGCGCGAAGCCTATGCCAAGGCGCGCGCCGAATTGCCGGCGGAAGTACCGCTGCGCGTGTTGTTTTCCGCCCATGGCCTGCCGGAATCCATTGTGAAGGCGGGTGATCCCTATCAATGGCAGGTCGAACAAACCGTCGCCGCCGTGGTCGCTGAATTGGCGATGCCGGAACTTGACCACATTGTCTGCTATCAATCCCGCGTGACGCCGCAGGTTTGGATCGGCCCTTCCACGGAAGGCGAGATTGAACGCGCGGCGGAAGAAAAAACCGCCATCCTGATCTGCCCCATCGCCTTTGTGTCCGAACATTCGGAAACCCTGGTGGAATTGGATGTGGAATACCGGGAAGAAGCCGAACATCTGGGCATTCCTGGCTATTTCCGTGTGCCGGCGCAGAATAGCGATCCGGCCTTCATTGCATCCTTGGCGGGGCTGGTACGCGGCGCGCTGCAATCTGGGCGCAGCCTTTGTTCCTTCGACGGCGGGCGGCAATGCCCGAAGCAGCATCGCGATTGCCCGCATGAAAAGCTGCGCGTTGAGAATGTGGCGCGCGCCAAAGCCGAGGCATGAAACGCCCCGCCGCCATTCTGTTTGATTGCGATGGCGTCTTGGCCGATACCGAATTGGTAGTGAATAGCATTGTCGCGGAGGAAATGACGCTCCGCGGCTGGCCCATGACGGCAGCCGAAGCGCGCGAGACATTTCTGGGCATGGCGCTGCCCGATATGCTGCCACGCATTGAAGCGCGTGTGGGGCTGCTGCCGCCAGATTGGGGGCAGGAAATCTCTACCCTGATTGCGCGGCGCATGGCGGAAGAAACACTTGCCATTCCAGGCGCGGTGGAAGCGGTGCGCGCCTGTGCCGCGGCAGGCGTGCCAGTGGCGGTTGCTTCCAATTCCGCGCGCTTTGAATTGGCCGCGAAAATGCGGAGCCTGGGGCTCGCGCAGATATTCGCCGGGCGGGTATTTTCCTATGAGGATGTGCCACGCCCCAAGCCTTGGCCGGATATGTACCTGGCCGCCGCTGCGGCCTGTGGTGCCGCGCCGCAGGATTGCGTGGTGGTGGAAGATAGCGTGCCCGGCGTGCGCGCGGGGCGTGCGGCTGGTTGCCGCGTGATGGGCTTCTGCCATGAAAGCCCTGCCGGGGTATTGGCGGCGCATGGGGCGGAGCCCTTTGCGGATATGGCGGCGCTGCCGGGCTTGTTGTTGGGCGCTTGATTGGCGATTCCCTTTGGCGCTGAGAGGGTCTAGTCTTCCCAAGTGTTGCAGGGGGACAGCCCATGACCTTGGCTCAATGGTTCAGCTTCAATGGCCGCATCAGCCGCAAGACCTGGTGGATTTTCTATTTTCTGATCCCGATCGGCATTAATATCGCAGCCGGTGCGCTGGATACGCAATTCACCGGCCCCAAAAATGCCCTGCCCGATAAATCCGGTATGGGGGATTACGGCATGGGGGCGTTTTCCATCGCAGCCGGGCTGGTTGGGATATGGATCGGCCTCGCTGGCTTGGCGAAGCGTTGGCATGATCGCGATAAATCCGGCTGGTGGGTTTTGCTGAACTTCATCCCCGTCATCGGCCCGCTGATCTGCTTTATCGTCGCGGGGTTCCTGCGCGGCACATCGGGCCACAATCGCTTCGGCCCTGATCCTTTGGCGCCAGAAGCCCCGCCCGGCGGTTACGGCGGGGGATGGCAGCAACCCTATCCCCAGCAGGCGCCTGGGGGATGGCAACCACAAGGCCCGCCGCCGCAGGCCCCCGGCGGTTGGGGCGCACCGCAGCCTCCACAACAGGGCGGCGGCAGCGTGCCGCCTATTCGCCGGGGTTGATCAAGACGGCGCGTTTCCTTGGCGCGCTTTCCGCGTTAAACCCGCGCCGTGCCTGATACCTCCCCGCCGCTCGATCGCCTTTCTGAAGCGCAAGCCACGCCGGAACAGGGCAAGCGTGGCTTTTCGCCTTTGCTTCGGCGCATTCTGCTGCTGAATGCGCTGCCGCCGGCCCTGCTCGCGGCTTCCTTGCTCTACCTCGACCAATATCAGAACGCGCTTTTGGGTGCGGAGGTTGAGGCCATGCGCACCCAGGCGCGCATCTATGCCGGCGCCATCGCTGAAGCCGCGGTGCGGCCCGAAGGCGAACGCTATGTGCTGCAATTGGAAGCGGCGCGACCCTTGCTGCGGCGCCTGGTGGACCCTTCGCCCAATACCCAGGCGCGGCTTTTGGACACAGCCGGCCTGCTGGTGGCCGATAGCCGCATCCGCGATGGGGTGGGCGGCGCGGTGATTGCCGAGCCTCTCCCGCCGCCGGAACCGCGCGGCGCGCTGACGTCCACCGTTGCCGGCATTTACGAAAGAATGGTCGGCCTTTTCCCGGCCCTGCTGCGCGGGCGCGGTGGACCGGGGATGGTGGTGGATAGCGCGCCCGATGCGCCGGATTTCGATTGGCAGCCCGATCTTGGCCCCGATCGGCGGGAAGAATTGCGCATGGCCCTTGAAGGCGGCGTGACCCCCTATATCCGCCGCAGCGCCGATGGCCGCTTGCTGGTGAGTGTGGCGGAACCCGCGCGGCGCGGTACGCAAAGCGTGGGTATTGTATTGCTGACGCGTGAAGCGCGCGAAGTGGATCGGCGCTTGTTTGAAATCCGCGCTTCCGTGCTGCTGCTGTTTGCCACCGCGCTGATCCTGACGGTGGCGCTTTCGCTTTATCTGTCGCGCACTATCGCAACGCCAATGCTTGACTTGGCGCGCGCCACGCAACGCATCCGCGAAGGTGAAGGCCGCGCGCAATCCGTGCCGGATGGGCTGCTGAAGCGCAATGATGAAATCGGCGTGCTGGCGCGGGATTTGCAGAATTCTGCGCGCGCGCTGTGGGCACGGATTGACGCCAATGAACGCTTCGCCGCCGATGTGGCGCATGAATTGCGCAATCCGTTGACGAGTGTCCGCAGCGCCATTGAAACGCTTCGCCGCGTGGAAGACCCCGCTAGCCGCAACCGCTTGCTCGCGATCATCGCCGATGATGCGGTGCGGATGGACCGGCTGATTGGCGATATCAGCGATTCATCGCGCGTGGATGCGGAATTGTCGCGCACCATCTCCACCCCCGTGGATATCGCGCCGATTCTTGGCGCACTCACGGAACTGCACGCCGCGACGCGCGATGAGGATGACCCGGTAGTGCTGCTGGAAGCAGAAGCCGGCCCGCTGGTGGTGCGCGGCGTGGAAGGGCGCATTGTGCAGGTATTCCGTAATCTGCTGGGCAATGCGATTTCCTTCAGCCCGCCGCAGGGCCAGGTGAAGGTCACCGCACGCCATGCCGGCGCCATGGTGGAAGTGGTGGTGGAAGACCAAGGCCCCGGCATTCCCGAACAAAAGCTTGAAAGCATTTTTGAGCGTTTCTATTCCGAACGCCCAAGTGGGGAGCGCTTCGGCCAGCATTCCGGCCTTGGGCTTTCCATTAGCCGGCAGATTGTGGAAGGCCTGCGCGGGCGTATTTCGGCGGAAAATATCCGCGATGCCAGCGGCGCCGTGACCGGCGCGCGCTTCATGGTGCTGCTGCCGGCGGTGTGATTTTCCTTCCAAGACCAGGCTTTCATGTTAGGCTTGCCGAAAAGGGCGGCGCCTGACCCGCCCGCTTTGGGGAGGATAAATCATGATCGCACGCAGAAGCCTTATTGCTGCCAGCGCCACGCTTTTGGCCGCACCCGCCGTCAAGGCACAAGGCACCTGGCCGGACAAACCCTTGCGCTTTGTGATTGGCGGCGCGGCGGGCGGGGTTTCCGATATTTTCCTCCGCATGATGGAAAATCGGCTGCGCGAAAGGCTGGGCCAGCCGATGATCATAGACCCGCGCCCCGGTGCCGGCGGCATGGTGGGGGCGGAAGTCACGGCGCGGTCAGCACCCGATGGTTATAGTTTCTACATCAATCACATCGCATCCCACGGCATTGGGCCGACACTGTATCGTCGGCTTTCCTTTGATCCGCTCAAGGATTTGCCGGGGGTGGCGCGCATTGCCGCCATGCCCAATGTGCTGATCATCAAGGGCGATAGCCCGATCAAATCGGTCGCGGAATTGGTCGCCTTCTGCAAAGCCAATCCGGCGCGGGCGAATTTTTCCTCGGCCGGGTCGGGTACGTCATCGCATCTTTCCGGCTTGCTGTTTGGCATGCGCATGGGGTTTGAGGTGACGCATGTGCCCTATCGCGGCACCGCGCCTTCCATGGCGGCGGTGATGAATGGTGAAACACTATTCGCGATTGATAACGCGCCGGCATCACGCCAGCAGGTACTGGGTGGGTTGTTGAAGGCGCTTGGGGTTTCCACCGCGAAGCGTTCCAGCACCATGCCGGAAGTGCCGAGCCTGGAAGAACAGGGCGTGCCAAATTTCGATGTCGCTTCCTGGTATGGCATCACCGCGCCCGCCGCCGTACCGGCTGCCATTCGCGAAAGGTTGGGCGCCGAGGTAGTCGCCGCGCTGAATGATCCCGCCATCGCGCAGCGTGTACGCGATTACGGCGCGGAACCCTGGCCCCTTGGCCCTGCTGATTATGACGCCTTTATGCGCCGAGAGGTTGAAATCTGGGCGCCGGTGGTGCGCGCGTCCGGCGCGCAGATCGACTGACTGCGCAGAACTATCGCCAAGCTGCTTTGGTCACGGCATAAGCCAGCATTGTGACCGAAGCACCCATCCTGCCGCGACGCATCGCTTTTCTGGCCCTCGCCATCTCCATCATGGCCGGGCTGTTCTGGCTTGCCTGGGCCACGCTTGCACCGGGCGGCTGGACACTTGCGGAAATCCTGATCCTGATTTGCATAGTGGGCACGCTGCCTTGGGCCGCGCTATCGGCAGGCAATGCGCTGATTGGACTTGGCATATTGCTGTTGGCGCGCGACCCCGCCGCCGCCATACTGCCGGCACTGGCCACCGCGCGCCCCGGCATACCAAGCGCCCGCACCGCGATTGCCATTTGCATCCGGCGCGAAGACATGGCGCTGGTCCTACCACCACTCGCGCGTTTACTCGCAGGGCTGGCCGCGGCTGGTGCGGCGGATCGCTTTTCGCTCTGGTTCCTGTCTGATACGCCAGAAGGTGAGGAAGCGCGCGCCGAAGAAGCAGCCTGCCGCGCCTTTGCCGCCGCGCAGCCCATCGCCACGCATTACCGGCGCCGCGCGCAAAACACCGGCTTCAAATCCGGCAATGTGATGGAATTTCTGGACCATCACGCGGATGGGCATGACTTTATGCTCTGCCTTGATGCGGATTCGGAAATGACTGCGAAGACGGTGCTGCGCCTTGTGGCTTGCATGGAAGCGGATGCGAAACTCGCCATTCTGCAACAGCTGATTCATGGCCGGCCCACCGGCATTGCTTTTCCACGCCTGTTTCAATTTGGCATGCGCCAAGGGATGCGCGCCTGGGCCATCGGGCAAGCCTGGTGGCAAGGTGATGAGGGGCCTTATTGGGGGCATAACGCTGTTATCCGCATCGCGCCCTTTCGCGCCCATGCGCGGCTGGAAACCCTGCCTGATGGGTCGCATATCCTGTCTCATGATCAGGTTGAGGCAACACGTTTGCACGCCGCAGGCTGGAAGGTGCGTGTGCTGGCCGATGATGAAGGAAGCAGCGAAGGCAATCCACCAAGCTATAGTGATTTCATCACGCGGGATTTGCGCTGGGCGGCGGGCAATATGCAGTATCTGGCGCTGCTGCGGCTACCGGGGCTGACGCCGATGGCGCGCTGGCAATTGGTGCAGGCGATTTTGCTGTTCTTAAGCGCGCCCTTTTATGTCGCGATCCTGCTGCTGGCTGCCGTGAATGGGCTGACAGGCGGCGGCAATTCCACGCCGATTGGCGTCTTGCTTGCGCTGCTTTTCGTCGGCTGGTGCTGCCACTACGCCGCGAAGCTTGCTGGTTACGTCGAGGTTTTGCTGAAGCCCGCGCTTGCCGTGCGCTATGGCGGGCGGGGGCAATTCCTCCGCGGCGCGCTGGCCGAGGTGATTTTCACCGTCTTCATGGAACCGGCCCGGCTGATGAGCCAATGCCTGTTTCTGCTGGTGCTGCCCTTTGGCATCCGCGTGGGCTGGGCGCCGCAAAATCGCAGCGAACGCGGTATCAGTTTTGCTGATGCCTGGAAGCAATTCTGGGCGCCAACACTGGCGGGATTAGTGCTGACCTTTGTTTTTGGATCAGTATCCTTCACCGCGCTGCTGGTGGCCGCACCGGTGCTGATTAGCCTGATATGCGTCATTCCCTTCGCGATGCTGACAGCCAATCCGCGCTTTTCTGCCTGGCTGGTGGCGCGGCAGATTTGTGCGCTGCCGGAAGAATTAAAGCGAAGCTGAGCCTGCCACCCCTTACCCTGCAGCACCGGCAGAAAGAATTCGGCGAAAGATCGGCACGGCAGCCGCCAGATCGGCCAGCGCCACACATTCGCGCGGCGTATGGGCGGTGGCGATAGTGCCGGGCCCCAGAATCACACAGGGGGCGATATCCTGTAATTCACTGGCATCGGTGCCGTAAGGCGCGGTGGCGGCGGGCTGGCCGGTGATATCCACCGCCAGCCGGATCAATGGATGATCCGCCGGTAATTCCGGCGGCGTACCTTCGCGCCTTTCGGTCAATTCCACCCCGGCACGCTTCGCTGCTGCCTGCACCGCGGCTTCAATGCCACTCACATCAATGCGCCGGCTGCGGCGGAATTTTATGCGGACCGTCGCCTGCGCCACCGTCACATTCACTGCCGTGCCGTGATTATCAATCACCATGTTGAAATCAGAAAAGGGCGGGTCGTAAGCCGCATCATGATAGGCAGGGTCAAAGCGCAGCTTTTCGTAAATGGCTTTCATTTCCGCCATGAAGGGTATCAGCGCCCAATTCGCATTCAGCCCCTTGCCGGTAGAAGAATGCGCCTGCTCACCACGCGCAATGGCGGTATATTCGATATGGCTGCGATGCCCGCGCACTGGCGCCAAGCCCGTTGGTTCCGCCACCACAATTCCCTGCAAGCCAAGCGATGCCGCCAGCTTCGATTGCGCGGCGATGATGCGCGCGCCCTGCTTGGTGGTTTCCTCATCCGCCGTCAGCAGCAATGTGGCGGGTACATGGGCGGGCAGGCCTCGGGCGGCGATAATGCAGGCCGCGACCGGCCCCTTCATATCCACGCTGCCCAGGCCATGCAGCACGCCATCTGCGATGCGCGGCGTCCAAGGCGGGTCTGTCCAGCTGGTTTCCGGCACCGTATCCATATGCCCCGACAGCGCATAACCGCCACGCGGGCCGCGATGCGCGACCAGGGCGCGCTTCGCCACCCCTTGCGGGTCTGTGTAATCCAGGCGTTCGACCTCAAACCCGGCCAATTCGGCTTCGATCCTATCCGCTAGGGGCAGGTTGGAGACGGAGGAACGGCTATCAATCGCCACCAGATCGGCGGCCAGGCGGGTTACGGCTTCGGCGTCATTGCTCATGCCCCTAGCATCCCTTGCGGCGCGGCCCAGGGCAAGCGAGGGTAGGGTTATGACCGAGATCACCTATCTGGACCCCCGCAGCGGGGCCACCTACCCGCTTGCCACGCCGCGCTGGTGTGGTGACGGCCAAGCCCCCCTGATGCTGACGCCGCTGCCTGGCATTACCCGCGCGGCTATCAAGACTGAGGATCGTTCGCTCTGGCGCTATGGCGCGGCGCTGCCCTTTCTGCCGGATGACCCGATCACCATGGGGGAAGGGTGTTCGCCATTGGTACCGCGCGTGATTGGCGGCGCTTCCGCGCTGGTAAAATGCGAATGGTTCATGCCGACTGGATCCTTCAAGGATCGTGGGGCTTCCGTGATGCTTTCCCTGCTGCGCGCGCAGGGTGTGACGCATGTGCTGGAAGATTCATCCGGCAATGGCGGCGCGGCGGTGGCGGCCTATGCCGCGGCGGGCGGAATGCGTGCCAAGATTCTGGTACCGGCTTCAACCTCTCCGGCCAAGACGGTGCAATCGCGCGCTTCGGGCGCTGAGATTGAATTGGTGCCAGGCAGCCGGCAGGATTGCGCCGATGCGGCGCTGCGCCAGGCTGCTGATATCTTTTACGCCAGCCATAATTGGCACCCCTTCTTCCTTCATGGCACGAAGACGCTGGCCTATGAACTGTGGGAGGATTTGGGCTTTGTCGCACCCGATAATGTGATTGTGCCCTGCGGCGCGGGTTCCAATGTACTGGGCTGCGGCATTGGCTTTGGCGAATTGCAGCGCGCAGGGGAAATCAGGAAGCTGCCGCGCATCTTTGCCGCGCAGCCAGAAAATTGTGCGCCAATTGCGCGCGCGTTCTTGAAGCAGCCAGCAGTTGCAGCAGTGCCAACGATTGCGGAAGGCACCGCGATTGCGCAGCCCATCCGTACGCCGGAGGTCATGGCTGTGCTGCACGAAAGCCAAGGTAGTGCGGTGATGTTGACTGAAGCCGAGATTGCCGCCGCCACCTTGGAACTGGCGCGTACCGGCATTTACGTGGAACCCACCTGCGCCCAGGCGGCGGCGGCCTTCGTGAAATTGTTGGAAGCCGGCACGATCCGCGCTGATGAAACCACCGTGGTGGTACTGACCGGCACGGGTTTGAAATCCACCCCGCGCATCGCGGAACTTTTGGGAGTAGCCATCTGATGGCCGGGCCGCGCATTGCCCTTTTGGGCTTTTCCATTGAATGCAACCGCTTTGCGCCCCCGGCGACTTTGCGGGATTTTGAAACGCGCTGCCTGATCGCGGGCGATACTATTGTGACCGATGCGCGTTCCGCTGCCCCCGCCGCGCTTGGTGAAATGCCGGGCTTTGTCACGGCCATGGATGCCAGCGGCGCCTGGGAACCCTGCCCCATCTTGCTCGCCATGGCGGAGCCCAATGGCCCGGTCGAACAAGCCGTTTTCGATGGCTTTATGCAGCAATGGCGCGAAGGGCTGATTGCGCTGAAAGGCCGCGTGGATGGCGTTTATTGCGTGCTGCATGGTGCGGGCTTGGCGACTGCCGATCTTGACCCGGAAGGCAGTCTGCAAGCGCTGATCCGTGAAATTCTCGGCGATGTTCCCCTCGTATGTTCTTACGATCTGCACGGCAATGTATCCGACCGCATGGTGGCGCTGACCGATGCCTTTGTCGGCTATCGCACCAATCCACATCTGGATATGCGTGAACGCGGCGCGGAAAGTGCGGTGCTGATGCGCCGCCTGCTGGCCGGTGAGCGTTTCCATCGCGCCTTCCGCCGCTTACCGATTGTGGCGCCCACGGTTTCCATGCTGACGGCGCAGGGGCCTTATGCGGAGGTGATCAACCTCGGCCAGGAATGGGCAGCGCAAGATAAGCGTATTGCCAATGTCTCCATCATGGGCGGCTTTGCCTATGGCGACACGCCTTTCAACGGCATGGCGGTGATCATCACCGCGACGGACCAGGCAGCAGCGGAAGGACTCGCGGATCGTCTTGCGGCGGCGGCCTGGGAAAGGCGCGGGCGCTTCATTGCCAATCTGACGGCGCTTGAAGACGCAACACAAAAGGCGCTGCATAGCCCTGTGCCGCTGGCTTTCGCTGATGTCGCCGATAATCCCGGTGGTGGCGGGCGGGGCAATACCATGTGGATACTGGAAGCCTTCCATCGCGCCGGCGTGCAGAATTGCCTGGTGGGCGTGATCCATGATCCCGCCCTGGCGGCAGAAGCACATAAGCTTGGCAAGGGCGCCCGCTTCACCGCGCGCTTTAACCGCGATGTCGCTACCGATGATCCTTTCAGCAAGCCCTTCAGCGCGGAAGCGGAAGTGGTGGCGCTTTCTGATGGCCGCGTGACTGGCCGACGCGGCATTTTCGCCGGCACTGCCATGACGCTTGGCGCCACGGCGGCCTTGCAGATCGGCGGCATGACCGTGGTGGTGATTTCCATCCGCACGCAATGCGCTGATCCCGCCTTCTTCGAACATCTTGGGCTTGATGTCGGCAAGGCACGCGCCGTGGTGGTGAAATCGCGCGGGCATTTCCGTGGCGGCTTCGACGAATTCTTCAAGCATGAGCAGATTGTGGAGGTGGATTGCCCGGGCCTGACTTCCCCCATTCTGACGCGCTTTGATTGGAAGCATATGCCAAGACCTGTTCTGCCGATTGATAAGGAAGCGCGTTGGCCATGAAGCTGGATGATCTGCCCACCCCCTGCCTGGTGCTGGAACTTGGCATTCTGAAGCGCAATCTGGCGCGCATGGCGGATGCTGTAGCGCGCCATCCGGGCCTGAAATTGCGCCCGCATATGAAAACCGCAAAAAGCCTGGCGGTGGCGGCACTCGCCGCGCCAGATCACGGGCCGATTACCGTCAGCACCGTGGCCGAAGCGCGCTATTTCGCTGGTGGCGGCTATCGGGATCAGATTTACGCCGTTGGCATTACGCCCCAAAAGCTGGATGCGATTGCCGCGATCAATGCGCAAGGCAATGATGTGAAGATCATCACCGATGATCTGGAAGTCGCCAGCGCCATCGCGGCGCATCCCGGTATTTTGCCGACGCTGATTGAAGTGGATTGTGGCGAAGGACGTGGCGGTATTGCGCCTGATTCAGCGGCGCTGGCGGAAATTGCTCAACGGCTTGGCGCGCGCTGCGCCGGCATCATGACCCATGCCGGGCATTCCTATGCGGAACGCAACGAAGACGGCATGCGCAAAATCGCTGAAGCGGAACGCGCCGGCGCGGTGTTGGCGGCCGAGCGTTTGCGCGGCATGGGAATCACGCCGCGCGTTGTCTCCGCCGGGTCTTCGCCCACCGCGCTTTATGGGCAATCCATGACCGGCATCACGGATATCCGCGCCGGCGTTTATATGTTCGGTGATTTGTTCCAAGGGCAGATCGGTACGCATGGCATGGAAGATATTGCCGTGACCGTGCTTTCTGCCGTCACCTCCCGCAAGATGGATCGCAATGCGGTGCTCATTGATGCGGGCGGTATTGCGCTTTCCAAGGATCGCAGCACCCAGGCGGCACCGAAGGATTTCGGCTTCGGGATCATGCTGGATCGCCAAGGCAAATGGTCCTTTGGGGAGGCGATTGTGGCGCGCACCCATCAGGAACACGGCGAAGTGCGCGGCGATGGCCCGCTACCTTTCGCGGAACTCCCTGTCGGCGCCCTGGTGCGTGTGGCACCGAACCACACATGCCTGACCGTCTCGGCGCATGACCGCTATTACGTGGTGGATGGCGGGGATGAGGTGATTGCCGTCTGGGACCGCGTGAATGGCTGGTAGCGCCGCGGCCTTGTCATGAAAGCTTCACTGGCAGGGCGGGTAAATTCCATTATACTAGAATTATGGAATCAGAATCCGCTGCTGCCGCTTTTGCCGCCCTAGGGCAGCCCACCCGGCTGGCCCTGATCCAAAACCTGCAGCGGGCGGGGCCTGAAGGCCTGCCCGCTGGGGATATCGCTGACGCACTGGGTGTGCCGCCTTCCACGCTCTCCTTCCATTTGCGTGCGCTGGAGGAAGCCGGGCTGATTACGCCACAGCGCCAAGGACGCAATGTTCTCTACGCCAGCGCCCCCGCCACTTTTGCGGCGCTGATGGGGTTTCTTGGCGGGGCCGCGACGCCGATCGCACGGCCAGGCCGGGCCTTGCAGGTGCTTTTCTTGTGCACGCGCAATTCCGCGCGCTCGATCATGGCGGAAGCTATTCTGAACCGTATCGGCGGTGGGCGCTTTCGCGCCTATTCCGCAGGATCGGAACCCGCGCCCGATGGCCCGCTACCAGAAGTGCTCGCGCAACTTCAGGCGCTTCAGCATGACGTGGCGCCTTTGCGGTCCAAATCCTGGGAGGAATTCAGGGGGCCGGATGCGCCGCGCTTTGATTTCGTGATCGCGCTGTGTGACACGCTGGAAGGCCAGCGCTGCCCAGATTTTGGCGATACCATCACGAGCGCGGCCTGGCCCTTGCCCGACCCCGCCAAATTCTCCGGTGGAGGCGCTGAACGCGCCACCCTATTGAATGAACTTTACGCCGCGCTACGCCGCCGGTTGGAAATTTTCACAAGCCTGCCCTTCACCACGCTGGATCGCATGGCGCTGCAGGCACGGGTTGAAGCCTTGGGCAATCCGATGGCAGGAGCAAACGCATGAGGGTTGGCATCAATGGCATGGGCCGCATTGGACGCTTGGCGTTTCGCGCGGCCTTTGGCGCGGCGGAGCGCGGTGAGGATGATCCGCGCCAAGCCAATCGGCTGGACATTGTGCATGTGAATGAAGTGAAGGGCGGTGCGGCAGCCACTGCGCATTTGCTGACTTTTGATAGCGTGCAGGGTCGTTGGCGCGCACCGATTGCGGCGGAAGGCGCGGATGCTTTGCGTATTGCTGACAAGCGCATCGGCTTTTCCGAATACGCCACCCCAGGCGCCATTCCCTGGGGTGATTTGGGTGTTGATCTGGTGTTGGAATGCAGCGGTAAATTCCTGACAGAAGCAACGCTCCGCGGACATCTGGATCGCGGCGCCAAGCGCGTGATTGTCGCGGCACC
>CAIMVB010000197.1 GCA_903844785.1 uncultured Rhodospirillales bacterium
GTGGTCCAAATCTTCTGGCCATTCACCACATAGGTATCGCCATCCAGCACCGCTTCCGTGCGGAGCGCCGCCAAATCCGACCCTGCATTAGGTTCGGAATAGCCCTGGCACCAGATATGCTCGCCAGAGAGGATTTTCGGCAGAAAGCGCTGCTGCTGTTCGCGCGTGCCGTGATTGATCAGCAGTGGCCCGACCATGACAATGCCATGGTCATTGGTACGCGCGCAGCCATGGCGTTCGATTTCTTCGGTGAAAATGATCTGCTTCGCCGGCGAAAGCCCAAGCCCGCCAAATTCACGCGGCCAGCCGGGGCAGAGCCAGCCTTTCTCGGCCAATTTGTAATACCAGGGCTTGTTTTCATCCCAATGCAGGCGCTTTGGCGGATTGCGCAGATCTGCTGGATATTCAGCTTCAATCCAGGCGCGCACATGCAGGCGGAAGGCTTCATCTTCCAGCAGGTTCAGATCCTGTGTTTCCCGAGCTTCGATCATTGTTTCAGCCTCCGGTAAAATTGGGCTTGCGCTTGGCGAAGAAGGCCGCGCGGCCTTCCTTGAAATCTTCGGTCGTGAATAGCGCCGCCTGATAGGTTTGTTCCTGCGCCAAAGCCTCATCCAGACCATCGGCGAAGATTTGCTTGGTGAAGGCAATGGGGCCAGGTGCCTCGGCGGCCAGGAAGCGCGCCTTTTCCAAGGCGGCTTCCAAAGCCTTGCCAGGAGGTGCGACGTAATCCACCAGGCCGATGCGTTCGGCTTCCGGTGTGGCGATTACCTCATGGAAAAACAGGATGCGCCGCGCACGGCCAATACCAACACGCGCAGGTAGGAAATGCGGCAGGCCCATATCGGACATCAGGCCAATCTTGTGAAAGCCCGCCGTGAAGCGCGCATCTTCGGCGGCCACAATCACATCGCAGGCGCAAGCCACCGCCATGCCGGCCCCCGCCGCCCAGCCTTCCACGGCGGCAACAATCGGCTTGCCGCCCTTGGCCATCAGCCGCACCAGCTTATGGGTGCGGCGCATGCGTTCGCGTCCCGCCAGCGTGCTATCAATATCCATGGACGAAATGTCGCCGCCGGCGCAGAAAGTACCCTCAGCGCCCGTCACGACAATAGCGCGGATTGTATCATCGCCATGGGCGCGTTCCATGACTTCTTCCATCGCGGTGCGCAGCACGGGCGCGATGGCGTTCTTGCGTGATGGGCAATCAATGGTGACGATCAGCACCGCGCCATCGCGTTCTTCCAGAATGCGTTGGCGCAGGGGTTCAGCGGCGGCGCTCATTCCGCATCCTCCGGCGCCAGCGCCATGAAGCGACGGCGATGCAAAGCGGCGGAGCCGAATTGATTGGCGATCACCATGCCGCGACGCAGATAAAGCCCGACATCATATTCATCTGTATAGCCAATGCCGCCATGCAATTGGATGCATTGGCGCAGCACCATCAACCCACTTTCACCGGCGCGTGCCTTGGCCTTGGAAACCGCGGCCTTGCGTGCATCACCTTCCGCCCCGGCATCCAAAGCCGCCGCGGCGGCTTCCACCGCCGCACGTGTTAGCGCCAGATGAATTTTCAAATCCGCCGCGCGATGTTGCAGCGATTGGAAAGTGCCGATGATGCGGCCGAATTGCTGGCGCGTTTTCAGATAGGCAAGCGTCATATCAAAGGCGCGTTCCATCAGGCCGACCATGGCACCCGCCGTCATCAACGCGGCCTCATCCAAGGCAGCATCCAACACGGCGCCAACATCAGACGCGATGCGCTTACCCTTTACGGGATCGGTACGGAGTGTACCGAAATACCCGCCATCCATGGTTTTTTCCAAGGACAGATCAGCCCCCGCCGCCGGCACGGCGTAAAGCGCCAGCCCCGCGCCCTCACGCACCGGCACTAGAAACACATCCGCGCCGCCCGCTTGCGGAATAAAGACGCGCGGCGCATCGGCATTGCCAGGCGCGGCCAAAGTATCGGCGCGTTCCTGCCAAGCGGTCAGCACCATTTGTTGGCCCGCCAGCAAGGGCGCCAAAAGCGATTGATCATCCGACGCCGCCAACAAACGCGCGGACAGCATGGCAGGGATCAGAGGTTCAGGGGCCAAGCCGCTCGCCAATTCTTCGGTCAGCGCAATGGCTTCACTCATGCCAAGCCCGGCGCCACCGGCTGCTTCGGCTATGGCAAGGCCGATCCAGCCAAATTCGCCCATCTGACTAAAGACGCTTTTGTCATAGCCGGGCGCTGCAAAACGCAGCGCGCGCACGCGCTTGCTGTCGCCGCCACGCGGCGCCACCGCACCCGCGCTATCGCGGATCATGCGAATGGATTCCGCGCGTTCTTCCAAAACCTCACTCATGCCCTTATTCCTTCTGAGCGTCAGTTTGTGTGTAGCTTCGCGCCACTCGCCGCCTGGATTTGTTCAAAGCTCACGCCCGGCGCCAAATCACGCACGACAAAACCCTTGCCCTGCACCACATCCAAAACGCCAAGATTGGTATAAACGCGGCTGACCGCGCCGGGCGTTGTCAGCGGATAGGTGCAGCGTTCCACAATTTTGTGCCCGCCATCCTTAGTGGTGTGTTCCATAACCACCCAAAGCCGCTTGGCACCAGCACCAAGATCCATCGCGCCACCAACGGCCGGCGCCGAGTCATTCTCGCTGGTCGCCCAATTGGCGATGTCGCCATTGGCCGCCACTTCGAAGGCGCCCAGCACGCAAAGATCAATATGCCCGCCACGGATCATGGCGAAGCTATCGGCGTGATGGAAATAAGAACCACCGGGCCGCAAAGTCACCGCCTGCTTGCCAGCATTCACCAGCCAGGGGTCCACCTTATCCGGCGCGGGCGCGGGGCCCATGCCCAGAATACCGTTTTCCGAATGCAGGATTACTTCACGTTCCAGCGGCACGTAATTCGCGATCATGGTCGGAATGCCGATACCAAGATTGACGAACCAGCCTTCGGGAATGTCCTCCGCAACGCGGGCGGCCATTTGCTTGCGATCGAAGCCTTGCATGGTCTGATCCCCTATTCCCTATTTGCTCAAGCCCATTCCGGGCCGCGATCAATGTGCAACACGCGCTTCACGAAAATGCCAGGTGTATGGACATTCTCAGGCACAATCTCACCCAAGGCGCGAATATGGCTGACCTGCGCGATGGTCATATCGGCTGCCATTGCCATTACCGGATTGAAGTTCCGCCCGCTGGAACGATAGGTCAGATTGCCCCAGCGATCCCCTTCCCAGGCTTCCACCAGCGCCACATCAGCCTTCAGCGCATGTTCCATGACATAGGCGCGGCCGTTGAATTCGCGCTGTTCCTTGCCATTCGCCAGAATAGTGCCCACCGATGTCGCGGTGAAAAACGCCGGCACACCAGCACCGGCAGCGCGCATACGCTCCGCCATGGTGCCTTGGGGCACAATCTCAAGTTCGATCTTGCCTTGGCGATAAAGCTCCTCAAACACCACAGAACCGGCGGAACGCGGGAAGGAGCAAATAATCTTGCGCACCCGGCCCAATTCCATCAGCCGCGCCAAGCCAACCCGCCCGTTGCCAGCGTTATTCGCGACACAAGTAAGGTTCTTGGCGCCCTGTTCGATCAGCCCTTCAATCAATTGGTCGGGCTGGCCCACAGCGCCAAAGCCACCGATCAGAACGGTTGAACCATCCTTGATGCCGGCCATGGCATCGGCCATGGATTGAACAATCTTGTTGATCATGCGTCTTTTCCCATCATCATTCAGGCAAAACGAAACAAGCCATTGCTGACAACAACCTTGTCACGCTCCACCACGCGCGCGCGGAAGGCAGCACCGCCTGCTTCGTGCCAAATCTCGCTTCGGATCGTCTCACCCGGATAGACGGGTGAGGAGAAGCGCAAATCCATCTGCCCGAAGCGCGTGGTGTCGTAATTGCAAAGCGTCTTCATCAGCGCATGGCAGACCGTGCCAAAGGTGCAAAGCCCATGCAGGATCGGGCGCGGGAAGCCAGCGGCGGCAGCGATTTTTGGGTCTATATGCAGCGGGTTCAAATCCGTATTCAGCCGATAGATCAGCGCCTGTTCCGGCCGCGTTGCCAGATCAAGCGTGATATCCGGCGCGCGGTCCGGTTCCGGATGCGGCTGCTTCACCGGCCCGCTGGGCCCGCCAAAACCGCCATCGCCGCGCAGAAAGGA
>CAIMVB010000198.1 GCA_903844785.1 uncultured Rhodospirillales bacterium
AATCCGTGCCGACAGTGGTCGCTTTCTGGAAGGGGCAGATCCTGGATCTGTTCCAGGGCGCGCTGCCGGAATCGGAAGTGAAGCGCTTCATTGAAGGCTTGCTCAAGCAAGCTGGCGGGCAAATGCCAACCGCCGACCTTCTGGGCGAAGCCAAGGCTGCGCTGGAAGAAGGCGATGCCACCACGGCGCTGCAAATGTTTGGCGCGCTGGCGCAGCAGGAACCGGAAAATGCGGATGCGCTGGCCGGCGTGGCGCGCTGCCTGATGACGCTGGGTGAGGAAGAACAGGCGCTTCAGGTGATTGAAAGCGTGCCGGAAAAGCTCCGCGCCCATGCCGAAATCGCTTCCATCCGCAGCGCGCTTGAATTGGCCGCTGAAGGCCGCGAAGCGCGCGCCAAGCTTGCCGAATTTGAAACCCGTCTGGCGGCCGACCCCAATGATCATGCCGCGCGCATTGATCTGGCGGTGGCGCTGAATGCGATGGAAGACCGCGCCGGCGCGGTGGATGCGCTGATTGAAGCCATCAAGCGCGACCGCGCCTGGAATGAAGAAGCCGCGCGCAAGCAATTGCTGAAATTCTTCGAAGCCTGGGGCTTTGGTGATCCAGCCAGTGTCGCAGGGCGGCGCAAGCTTTCTTCCGTGCTGTTCCGCTGAGCGCGACAGCCCCGCACCATGCCCCCTTTTGATGTGCGGCAAGCGGATTTGCCGGAAGAAATAGCGGTCTTCCCCCTGCCAGGGGCCTTGCTGCTGCCGCGCGGGCGCCTGCCGCTGAATATTTTTGAGCCGCGCTATTTGGCCATGACGCTGGACGCGCTGGGCCAGGGCCGGCTTTTCGGCATGGTGCAACCCGATGCGCGCGCGAAGGCAGCCACGGCAGGGTCAGGGCTTTATCGCATTGGCTGCCTTGGCCGGCTTTCATCCTTCAGCGAAACCGATGATGGCCGCCTGCTGATTACGCTGATTGGCGTGACGCGGTTCAAGATCGTCGAAGAATTACCGCTTGCAACAGGCGGTTATCGCCGCGTGCGCGCCGATTATTCGGATTTCGTCACCGATTTGCTGGCGGCCGAACCGCCGCCGCTTGATCGCACAGCGCTGCTTGGCGCGCTGCGTCCCTATTTCCAGGCGCGCGGGATTGAAGCGAATTGGGATGCGGTGGAACAAACGCCCGATGCGCTGCTGGTCACCATGCTCGCCATGGTGTGCCCCTTTGATCCGCCGGAAAAACAGGCGCTACTGGAAGCCGCTGAAGGGCCACAACGGGCCGAAATGCTGGTGGCGCTGCTACGCATGGGGACGGCAGCCAATGTGCCAAATCCCGGCAGCCTAAGTTGAGGAAGGGAAGACCCATATGACTGAACCGCAACCAACGGGCGGCGCGCTGGACCCGAAGCTACTTGAAATCCTGGTCTGCCCCGTAACCAAAAAGCCGCTGCGCTATGATCGCGACAAGGGCGAATTGATCAGCGATGCGGCGGGCCTCGCGTTTCCCGTGCGTGATGGCATCCCGATCATGCTGCCCGATGAGGCGCGCAAACTGGACGCATGAGCGCCCCCACCGAAATCCGCCTGCGCAAGGCGGAGAAAATCCTTGATGTTGCCTTCGCTGATGGCGCGCGTTTTGCGCTGCCGGCTGAATATCTGCGCGTGGAAAGCCCAAGTGCCGAAGTGCAGGGGCACGGGCCGGGGCAGAAAGTCATTGTCGCGGGGCGGTGCCATGTTGGCATTATCGGCCTTGAACCCGTTGGGCATTACGCGCTGCGCATCAGCTTTGATGATTTGCATGATACGGGGATTTACACCTGGGAATATCTGCGCCGTTTAGGTGAGGAACAGGAAAGCCGCTGGGCGGAATACCTCGCCGCCCTGGCTACGCGGGGCTTAAGCCGGGAACCGGCAAGGCGCGCTGGCGGGGGTTGATCTTCGTCATATTCTTTGGCGGCGCGCTGGCTTAGTTTCTTCCCCGTTGACGGAAGGAATTGATCGTGGACCGCACCCGCTATAACCGCTTGGCCATCCTGTTCCATTGGCTGATGGCGGCGCTGATTTTCTATGCCGCGGCGGCGATCCTGATTGCCGATGATCTGCCGCGCGGCGCCTTTCGAGACTTGATCAAAACCACGCATAACAGCGTGGGCGCGATTGTGTTGTTGCTTTTATTGCTGCGCCTTGCCTGGCGCCTGGTCAGCACCACGCCGCCAATGCCTGATGGCATGACCGCATTTCAACAACGCCTGGCACGGCTTGCGCATCTGGGGCTTTACGGGCTGATGGCGGCCGTACCGCTCCTGGGCCTTGCGGCCCATTTCCTGCGCGGGCGCGGCTTGGAATTTGGCTTCTTCAGCATTGCCTCACCACTCGCGGCCAATCGCGCCCTGTCGCGTGGCATCAAGGAAGTGCATGAATTGGCGGCCTATGCGCTGCTCGGGCTTGTGGCCTTTCACATCGCGGCCGCGCTTTGGCACCAATTCATCAAGCGTGATGGGCTGATGGGGCGGATGAGTTTGCGCGCCAGCCCTTGAACCGCGCAGCCGCAAGTCACCTCAGCCGCTTTTCGCGAGCCGATCAAAAGCTTTCAGCCGCGCGATCAGCGCCGGCATCTCTCGCAGGGGAATCATATTCGGCCCGTCGGAAGGCGCGTGATCCGGGTCCGCATGGGTTTCGATGAACACCGCCGCGACACCCACTGCGACTGCAGCGCGCGCCAGCACAGGCGCGAACTCACGCTGCCCGCCGCTGGATGTGCCCTGCCCGCCTGGTTGCTGCACAGAATGCGTCGCGTCAAACACCACCGGATAGCCGGTCTCGGCCATGATCGGCAAAGCCCGCATATCGGAAACCAGCGTGTTATAGCCAAAGGAAGTGCCGCGTTCACACAGCAGGATATTGTGGTTTCCCGTGCTCGCGACTTTCGCCGCGACATTCTTCATGTCCCACGGCGCCAGGAACTGCCCTTTTTTCACATTGATGGCGCGGCCTGTGGCGCCGGCAGCCAATAGCAAATCCGTCTGACGGCACAAAAACGCCGGGATCTGCAGCACATCCACCGCCTCGGCAGTCGGCGCGCATTGTTCGGCACTATGCACATCAGTCAGCACCGGCAGGCCGGTCACGGCACGCACCTCCGCCAAAATGGCGAGCCCCTCCGCCATGCCAATGCCGCGCGCGGCGGAAACGCTCGTGCGATTGGCCTTGTCGAAGGATGATTTATAAATCAGCGACACGCCCGCCGAAGCCGCGATTTCCTTGAGCGCGGCAGCGGTTTCCAGCGCATGAGCGCGGCTTTCAATCTGGCAGGGGCCACTGATGAAGACCAAGGGCAAATCATTGCCGAAGGTGACATTGCCCGCCTTTACATGCTGCATCATACCAACCGCGCCTGACGCACCGCAGCACCGATGAAACCAGCAAAAAGCGGGTGCGGTTCAAAGGGCTTGGATTTCAATTCCGGGTGATATTGCACGCCAATGAACCAGGGATGATCCGGATATTCGACAATTTCTGGCAGCACGCCATCGGGTGATAATCCCGAAAAGCGCAGCCCCGCAGCTTCAAGCCTATCACGATAGGCGATATTCACTTCATAGCGGTGGCGGTGGCGTTCCTGGATTTCCGGCTTATCGCCATAAACACTGCGCACGAGCGAACCTTCCGCCAGATGCGCCTGATAAACGCCAAGGCGCATGGTGCCCCCCAGATCAGTGCCGGCATCGCGGCGTTCCACCTGGTTGCCGCGCTGCCATTCCGTCAGCAAGCCAACCACCGGTTCCCCGCAAGGCCCAAATTCGGTGGAAGACGCGCCCTTCAACCCAATCAAATTGCGCGCCGCTTCAATCACGGCCATCTGCATGCCAAAGCAAATGCCAAAGAAGGGCAGCTTGCGTTCACGCGCAAAACGCACCGCTTCAATCTTGCCTTCTGTGCCGCGTTCGCCAAAGCCGCCAGGCACCAGAATGCCATGCACATGTTCAAGCCGCGCCAGTGCTGCCGCGTCATCTTCAAAGATTTGGCTATCCACCCAATCCAGCTTGACGCGCACATGATGCGCGATGCCACCATGAATCAACGCTTCTGAAAGCGACTTATACGCATCAAGCAGGTTGGTATATTTGCCCACCACCGCGATGGTCACTTCGCCTTCCGGTGATTTGATGGCGTTCACAATACGCTGCCAGCCGGACATATCGGGCTCACCAAAGGCGGAAAGGCCGAAATGGCGCAGCACTTCCACATCCAGCCCTTCGGCGTGATAGGCCAAAGGCACTTCGTAAATCGTGCTGGCATCAAGCGCCGGGATCACGCTTTCCGGGCGCACATTGCAGAATAGCGCAATCTTGCGCCGTTCATTTTCCGGAATTGGACGATCACAGCGGCAGAGCAAAATCTGCGGCTGAATACCAAGGCCCAGCAATTCCTTCACGCTGTGCTGCGTTGGTTTGGTTTTCAATTCACCAGCTGAAGGAATATAGGGCACCAGCGTCAGATGCATGAAAATGCTGCGCTGCGGGCCAAGTTCATTGCCCATTTGCCGAATGGCTTCCAGGAAGGGCAGGCTTTCAATATCGCCCACCGTGCCACCGATTTCGACCAGCACGAAATCATAGCCATCGGTTTCGGTCTGGACCACTTCCTTGATCTTGTCGGTGATGTGCGGAATCACCTGCACCGTGCCGCCAAGGTAATCGCCGCGCCGTTCGGCCGCGATCACATCCGAATAGATGCGCCCTGTGGTCCAGTTATCGGCCTTGCGCGCATGCACGCCCGTGAAGCGTTCATAATGGCCCAGATCAAGGTCGGTTTCCGCCCCATCATCGGTGACGAAAACCTCCCCATGCTGATAGGGGCTCATGGTCCCCGGATCCACATTAAGGTAGGGGTCAAGCTTACGCAGCCGAACCTTATAACCGCGCGCCTGCAACAGCGCGCCGAGCGAAGCGGAAGCGATACCCTTACCGAGTGAGGAGACCACGCCGCCGGTGATGAATACGAACCGGGTCATGGGCCGCCTTGATAACCCATCACGCGAGTCGGCGCCAGCATGGTGTGGCCCAGCCCCAGCCAGATAGGTCTTGGTCGTTAATTTTATTGACTCATTGCTAATAATTTTGCGATATCTCTCACAGAGGAAAGCAAATGCAATGGCTTTAGACCTCGCCTCCACTCGTCAGGCCACTCCGAAGGAAGCGCCTCGGCTTCCTGCCGGATCGGCCGGGTCAGACCGGGCCCCAGGATCGGTTCCCCCCCCCGCCTCGCCTGAGGTCGGGCCAGCCAATCCGCGCCTGCGTATTGACCGTGATCTTGGCATGGTCGTGATCGAATTCCGCGATGCCGCAGGCCGGGTTTCAGTCAGCCTGCCCACCCCGCGGGAGATCGAAGCCTACAAAGCAGCTGTGGTTTACGGCGCTGACCTACCCAGCGGCGTGCGACCCATGAATACTGATGAAGATGCGCCGATCGCAGCGCGCCCCAGCATTCCTTTGCCAGCAGAAGCCGAGCCAACAGAAGCAGCACAGCCCACGTCGGAAGGCGTGAATAGGCTGGCCTAAAGCCCTGTCTTAATTCAAGAAAAGTCTGATTTTATTGACGGAAACGCTGGGCGACTATGCGGATTCGCCCGCGCCTCACCAATAGCGGGATCGTTCCCAGCCTGAAGCGATCTCAGGCCCCGGCCCGCACGGCCGGCGCCCGCAATTCCTGCAACAGTGCCCATACCCGATGCGCATCCATCCGCACTTCGGGGTCATTCAGAAGGCGGTCTAGTTCCGCCATTTTCCGGGCGATTTCGGCTTCCGACATCAGCCTGCTCCAGCATCCCCGGCCCTATGCCGGAGCTTCGGAAATCACATAAGAAAACGTCGGAAAAAAGGACAAATTCCGGCCGCGCCGTGATTTGGCGCGGCCAGTAGCAGGGCCAATGCTTCAGGCGGCAAGCCGCGCCGCGCGCACGCCACGCATTCGCCCGCCGGGGATGGCGCCCTTGATGCCGGCGGCCATATCGGCGGCTACCAGCAGGCTGTTCCACGCTACGCCGGTTTCCACCCCCATGCGGCGGAACATCCACACCACGTCTTCCGTCGCCACATTACCCGTGGCGCCGGGCGCGAAGGGGCAGCCGCCAATGCCGCCTGCGGCGCTATCAATCACCCGGCAGCCCGCTTCATAGGCCGCGGCCACATTGGCCACCCCCATGCCGTAAGTGTCATGGCCATGGAAGGCAAAGCGATGCCCCCAAGCGGCATGGGCTTTCTCGAACACGCGGCGCACCTGATCGGGGCTCGCATTGCCTGTGGTATCCGCCAGGGCGATTTCCATATCAGGGTTCAGCGCCACAATGCGTTCCACCCAATCCAGCGCTTCCGCATCTTCCACCACGCCATCAAAGGGGCAATGGAACACGCAGGAAAGGTTGAAGCGGATCAGCGTGCCCTTGGGCGTATCGCGCACCAGCGATGCCAATTCAGCGAAGCTTTCTTCCCGCGTGCGATTCAGATTGGCCTTGTTGTGGCCGGCGGTGGCCGACATGAAAAAGCCAAGCCGTTCCGCGCCACCGGCAATCGCCGCTTCAAACCCGCGCCGGTTCGGCACCAGCACGGTGCTTTCAAGACCAGGCAGGGTTTTCGTGAAAGCCAGCACCGCCGCCGTATCCGCCATTTGCGGAATGGCCTTGGGCGAGACGAAGGAACCGACCTCCATCCGCCTGAGGCCCGCATCATACAGCGCCTGGATGAGCGCGATTTTCACCTCGGTCGGCACGAAATCGCCGGTGATGGATTGAATCCCGTCGCGCGGGGAGACTTCGCTGATGGTCACCTTGCCGGTCATGCCTGCTTCTCCTTAACTTCGGCCAGAAGTTCCTTGAATACATGGTCATTATGCGCCCCCGCCGCCGGGCCTGGCCAGCGCACAACATCCTGCGGCGTCACGCCATCAAACCGAAAGGGTGCGGCGGGGTGCAGCACCTGGCCCAACAAAGGGTCCGCCACTTCCATCACCCAGCCGCGTTCGCGGAAATGAGGGTCATTGGCGCAATCGGCCATGTCGTAAAGGCGCGAACAGGGCACTTCGGCCGCTTCCAGAATGGCCTCGGCCTCGGCAGCGGGCTTGGTGCGGGTCCAGGCGGCGATGGCGGCGTCAAGCTCCGCCACATTGTCGCAGCGCAGCCCATTGGTGGCGAAGCGCGGCGCATCCGCCAATTCTGGTCGGCCAATCGCGGCCATCAGGCGGCGGAAGATCAAATCCGAATTGCCGGCAACGCAAAGCCATTTGCCATCGGCGCAGGGGTAGGTGTTGGTCGGCGCCGCGGTTTTGATGGCCGCGCCCTGCGGCTGCCGCACCCAGCCGAAAAGCCCATATTCCGGCAGCATCCCTTCCATGAGGGAGAATACGCTACTGACCAAATCCACATCCACCACGCGGCCCTTGGCATTGGGGTCGCCCTTCACCGCCCAGCAGGCGGAAACCACGGCGAGCGCGCAGTAAATCCCGGCCAGATCATCGCTGATGGAAACTCCGCAACGCGGCGGCGGTAGCCCTTGTTCACCCGGATGGCCCGTCAGGTGCCGAAGGCCGCCCATGGCTTCGCCAATCGCGCCAAAAGCGGGCTTGTCCTTATAGGGACCATCCTGCCCATAGCCGGAGATTCGCCCGATCACGAGGCGCGGGTTTTCCCCATGCAGCACATCTGGCCCAAGCCCCACGCGTTCCAGATAGCCCGCGCGGAAATTTTCAATCAGCCCATCGGCGCGGCGGAGCAGCGCGATCAGCTTCGCGCGATCATCCGGCTTTTTCAGGTCAAGCGTGACGCTGAGCTTGTTGCGCCCATGCACGCTGAACCAGACAGCATTGCCATTGATATTGCTGCCCCAACCGCGCACCGGGTCCCCGCCTGGCGGTTCGACCTTGATAACCTCCGCACCAAGGTCCGCGAGCAAGCGCGTGGCGAAAGGGGCGGCGATGTAATGGCCAAGCTCCACGAGCTTCAGGCCAGAAAGCGGCAAGCGGGGGGCGGATGGGGGCGCGGACATGGAACGGGTGTTAGAGCATTTTTGTGCCAAGCGGAAACGCCCGCTGGCTTGGAAAATGCGCCGAACCCGCATTCAGGGTTCCAGAAAGGCCGCTTTTGCGGCACGCTGTCTCCCACAGCATGGGGGCGACCATCTCAATGACCGAAGAAGAAATCCTGGCCCGGGCGGCGGGTATTACCACCGGGCTCAAGACCCACCCGAAGGAAGTGGCGGAAGCCATTGCCGCGTCGCGCCGCATGGCGGGTGCCTTCACGCGCGTTGCCAATGAAACCGCCGAACCCATGCCGGCCTATGCCGCACCAGTCTCGGCCAAGGGGTCACGCGCATGAAGCCCTTGCATGAACTCTCGCTGACCGAAGCCTCCGCCGGCATTACGCGGCGCCGCTTTTCTCCCGTGGAATATCTGGATGCGCTGCGCACCCGCGCCGATGATGTCGGTGGCAAGGTCAATGCCATTGTGCGCCCGCTTTGGGATGAAGCGCGCGAACAGGCGGTAAAGGCCGGCCGGCGCATCGCCCGCAGCGGCCAGCGTTCCGCGCTGGATGGCCTGCCGGTTGGGCTCAAGGATATTATTGACCTGGCTGGGCATCCCACCACCTGCCATTCGCGCATTCTGCTCGATAACCAGAAAAGCGCTGACGCCGCCGTGGTGGCGAAGCTACGCGCGGCGGGGGCGATATTCCCGGCCAAGCTCGCCACGCATGAATTTGCCATTGGCGGCCCGGCCTTTGACCTGCCCTTCCCGCCTGCGCGCAACCCCTGGAATACGGCGCATCATCCGGGGGGCTCATCCTCAGGCTCTGGCGCGGCCGTTGGCGCCAGCATCCTGCCTGCCGCGCTTGGTACTGATACCGGCGGTTCCGTGCGCCACCCGGCCAGCCATTGCGGCATTATCGGCATGAAGGCGACTTATGGCTTGGTTTCGCGGCGCGGCGTCTTTCCGCTGGCCTTCACACTGGATCATGTGGGGCCCATGACGCGCACGGTCGCCGATAACGCGCTGCTGCTTAGCATGATGGCCGGGCATGACGCGGCAGACCCTGGCAGCGCCGCCCATAAGCCTGAAAACTACGCTCGGCAGATGAAGAAGGGCCTCAGGGGCCTCACCATCGGTTATGTCCGGCATTTCCATGAAAAGGATCAGCCAGCCTCGGCCGAAATGGCGGCCGCCTTGGATGCGGCGGCAAAGCTGCTCGCGAAGGAAGGGGCGAAGATCAAGACCATCACGCTCCCCTCGCTGACCGAATTCGCCGGTGTCAATCGCGCCATTCTGATGTCTGAAGCCGCCGCCATCCATGGCAAATGGCTGCGCGAACGCCCGGGCGATTACGCCAATATCACGCTGCGCCGCCTGCTGCCGGGGCTTTTCATGCGCGCCGAGGATTACGTGCAGGCGCAGCGCCGCCGGCGCGAATTGGTCGCCGCCGTGGAAGCAGCCTTTGCCGAGGTTGATCTGCTGCTGACAGCATCTTCCATGGATGCCGCCTGCAAAATTGACGACCCGGAAGCGGTAGAACTGACCTACCCGCGCCAGGCGCGCACGCCCTTCAACGTCACGGGCCATCCGGCCATGACGATGATGTGCGGCATTTCAAAGGTGGAAGGCCTGCCGCTTTCCTTGCAGTTGGTGGGGCCAAGCTTTGGGGAGGCCGCCATCTACCGCGCCGCAGCGGCCTATGAACGCGCCGCACCTTGGAAGGATCTGCGCCCGGCCCTGTAATTTCGCGCATGTTCCAAGCAGGCTTCATTGATCGGCGCTGGCGCCACCCCGCGCTGGTGCCGCTATTGTTCTTGGTGCTGGCGCTGTTGCTGCGCAGCTTTTCCTTTGTCGCCGCCGTGATTGATACGGATGAGGGGCTCTACATGGTCCAGGCGCGGGAATGGCTGCGCGGGGGCTGGCCCTTGGTTGCCGTCTGGGACATGCACCCGGTGGGCGCACCGGCGATTTTCGCTGTTTTCATGGCGATTTTTGGCGATGGTATTTGGGTGCTGCGCGCCCTTGGCGCGATATGCGTTGCGGCCACGGCATCGGCGCTGTTCAACGCGGTGCGCTATGCAGGTGGGTCACCCGCGCTTGGGCTTGCCACCGGCATTTTATACATCGCCCATAGCGGGCTTCTGGGCGGGCTTGCCACCAATACGGAAATTCTTTTCGCGCCACTGGTCGGCTGGGCCATGGCACTTGGCCTGCGCGGCGCGGTGGATGCGCTGGAACGCGACAAGGCGCCGCATTGGCGCGATCTGGTGGTGATGGGGCTGCTGATTGGCGTGGCGCTGACGCTCAAGCCCGTGACGGTTTTTGAAGGCGCGCTGGCATGGTTGATCCTGGTGCTGCCGGGCTTTCGGTATGGGCTGATTGGGTTTCGCCGGCTTGCTGCAATGGCCGCTGCCTATGCCGCGCTTTGCGCCGCGCCCACCTTGCTCTGCGCCTTGGCTTATGCACTGCGCGGAGAATTCGCGCTTTTCCTGGAAGGCGCTTTTCTCGCGCCGCTACGCTATGCGGGCTCGCGCCTGAGTCCCGCGGATTCCTTCCGCTTCGCCCTTGTTGCCGCTTTGCTGTTGCTATGGGCTTTCCTGCTGACGCTGCCGGCACTTATCCGGCCGCGCAATCGCCAAGGACCACTCGCGCGGCTCAGGCAATTCGGCATGCTGTGGTTTGCCGCCGCAACTTTCGCCGTGGTTCTGCCGGGGCAATTCTACCAGCATTATTTCCTGATCTGGCTTTTGCCGCTGTCGTTGCTCTCGGCACTCGGCGCGCGGCAATTGGCACGCTATCTGCGCCCAGGGATGGTCGTGATCGGCTTTCAATTGCTGATTGGCGCGGTGGCTTTGGATGCTTGGCGCGTGGCTGCCCTGCCCCGGCTTGATCGCGGCATTGGCCTTGGCGCGCCTGATCCCGTGCGGCGCACTGCCGCTGCCGTGCGCGCGGAAATAGACCCGAATGACCCGATCTGGGTCGTGAATTACCACCCGGTGATTTATGTGCTGGCTGATGCTGCGCTGCCCACGCGCTACGCTTTTCCGGCGCATCTGGCCGGGCCCTTCTACCGCGTGACGGGCATTGATTCTTACGCCGAGATCACGCGTATTCTGGAAAGCCATCCGCGCGTGCTGGTGATTGATCGCGGCTGGTGGCCCAATGTGCGCCGCCGCGCCGCGATATTGATTGAAGCCGCACTGGAAGAACAATACGAACTTGTCGCCACCGTGCCGGAGGAACGCGGCCCGGTGGAAATCTGGCGGCTCAGATAAGCAGCGTCACCAAAAGCAATAGGTAACGCTGCCCGTCATCACGCCTCAGCAGGCGGTGGTGCGCTTGCTTCCTTCGGCGATGAATCACGCGAACCAGCAGCACCAGACCGCAGCACCACCATCAGCTTTTCAATCGCAGTCGGCTTGTCACAACGGTCAATCGCCGCGGCTTCCGCCGCCAGGCGATCGAGCGCCAATTCATAGATCTGGCGTTCGCTGAAGGATTGGTCGGGCTGGCCCGCATTGCGGAACAGGTCGCGCACCACTTCGGCAATCTGCACCGGATCGCCGGAATTGATCTTCGCTTCATATTCCTGGGCGCGGCGGGACCACATGGTGCGCTTGATGCGCGCGCGGCCCTTCAGCGTATCCATGGCAGGCTGGAAGCTTTCCGTGGTGCAAAGCTTCCGCAGGCCAGACGAAGCCGCCTTATTGACCGGCACGCTAAGTTTCATGCGGTTTTCCTCAAAGGTCACTTCAATGACCTGCAAGGAATAACCAGCAGCCTCCACAGTGCGGATGCCCTGGACAGTGCCAACGCCATGGGTCGGATAAACCACGTAATCGCCCGTCTTGAATTCCTGCTTCGGGGCAGGGGGCGGTTTTGGCGCAGAAGATGACATCGGCATTCCAGGACGGGGCGGCCCCCCACCAGGCGGGCGCATGCCAAGCTGCACATTCGGGCGCATGGTGGGCGGCGGCGGGGAGAGCGGTGAAATAGAAGGCGGCGGCGCTGGGCGCGGGGCCGGCGCCGGCGCGGGCGGTGTCACCATGGCAATGGCAGGGCCCTGCACCAGCATCGGCCGGGGCGGCGCT
>CAIMVB010000199.1 GCA_903844785.1 uncultured Rhodospirillales bacterium
AATGCCTTATATTCCGAACCAAACATCGGATTGAGCGGCATGAAGACCCGTGCGGCTTCGCGCTTGAATTCCTCACTCGCCAATGCCACGCGCGCTGCGGCGACCAGCTTTTCGGTGACCTGCTGCGGCATATTGGGCGGGCCCAGAATCCCGCGGCTTGCGCCATGCACCAGATCAAAGCCCAACTCGCGAAAGGTCGGGGTATCGGGCGCATCCGGCGCGCGCCGGGCGGCCGCTTGCGCCAGAATGCGAAGCTTGCCTTCGCGCACCAAAGGCAGCGCATCATAAACATTCAGCGCCGCGACATCGAGATTCCCGCCCAGAAGCTGAGGCAAAAGCGGCGCAGTACCCGTGAAGGGCACGCTGATCATTTTTTGCAGCCCGGCCAATTCTTCGAAATGCAGCGCGAAAAGATGATCATCGCTGCCGATACCGGTATTGCCGCAGCTTAACTGCCCAGGCCGCGCCTTGGCTGCCGCCACCAGATCCTGCAAGGATTTGAAAGGGCTTTCGGCGCGCACATAAAAGCAATTTGCATCTTCAACCACATTGCAGATGAAGGTGAAATCAAGCGGGCGATAGCGCACCTGACGTTCGATCGGGAAGGCGTTATGCGCGGGGAAAGTGGTGGCACCCAGCGTATAGCCATCCCCCGCCGCATTGAAGGTCGCTTCCAGCCCAATCTGCCCCCCAGCGCCGGGGCGGTTCAGCACAACAACGCGCATGCCCGGGATTTGTTGCGCGATCAGCGGCATTACCAGGCGTGTCATGGCATCCACACCGCCGCCCGCCGCGGCAAGCACGATCACCTCCACCGGCCGTTCATTTGGCCAGGCGGTTTGCGCGGATAGGATCTTGGGGCTTGCCAGTAGGGGGCTGGCGGCCAGCAGGACACGACGCGAAATCATGTGGATCCTCCGATATTGTGCATTTCAACGCTTCCAGGGTCTGCGGGCGAAAAGGGCGCGTACCGCTTCGCCTTCCGCCAACACCATGGCGCGATATTCAGGCCCGACCAGAGGCCGGAGTGGTAGGGAAACCTTCTCGGCTTCCTGCGCGAAGCGGGGATCGGCCAAGGTTTCACGAAAGGCCGCTTCCAGTATCCGCACCATCTCTGCCGGCAGGCCGGGCGGGCCAACAATGCCGCGCGCGCTGCCGATCACCACATCAAAGCCCAATTCGCGGAAGGTTGGCACTTGCGCGGCTGCGGACCAGCGCGTGGGCGATGCCTGTGCCAGGCAGCGGATCCGCCCTTCACGCATAAGCACGATCCCTTCGCTCATGTTGAAGGAAGCGATATCAACAGCGCCCGAAAGCAAATCCCGCTGCACTTGTGCCGTGCCGTTGAAGGGGGCGTGCAGCGCGCGGATATTGGCCGCTTCTTCCAAGCCCAGCAGCACAAGATGATCATCCGAACCAACACCGGCGGCGCTGCCCACAGAAAGCGCTTCCGGCTTTTCGCGCAGGCGTGTGACCAGATCACCAAGGCTACGCAGTGGCGAATTGGCCAGCACCCAAAGCCCGCAGGGGTCATCTACGATATTGGCGATATAGCTGAATTCCTCGGCCTTCCAGCGCACCGGGCGTTCCAGCGGTAGTGTGGAGACATTGAGGCTACCTATGGTGCCAAGAGTATAGCCATCGGGCGCGGCATTGAAGATGGCTTCCATACCAAGCTGGCCCGAAGCGCCAGGGCGATTGCTGATGACAAAACGCACGCCGGGCAGGCGTGGTGTTACCTGATGCGTCGCGAAACGCGCCACCGCATCCACACCGCCACCAGGCGGGAAAGGGACAATAACTTCTATCGCGCGGTCCTGGGGCCAGGCCGCCTTGGCTGACTTGACCCAGGGCATGGACAGCGCACCGCCACCCAAAATCACCGCTTGACGCCGTGTGAACATGATTACCCCTCCCGTGCTTTTCTTTAGGGTGATGTTATCGTTTCAGGCGCCCGGAGCAAGAAAATTCGCCCGAACGGTTTGCCTTACGCGCGGCGCCGTGCATGCTGGCGCAGGGCATTGGGGATATGGGGTGGGGCGTATGGACGCAGCAACACGGGCGGAGTTTCAGGTGGCAGGCGATTGGGCCATGGCGCGGCGGCATCGCATTCGCTGGATCCAATGCGACATCTACGCCCATATCAACCATGCCGCTTATCTTACGATGTTTGAGGATATGCGTATTGATTGGTGGCTTGCCTCTGGCGGGCGCTTTGGGGCGGATGCGGAAGGCCCGGTGGTGGCTTCGCTTGAAGCGAAATACCTGAGGCCTGGGCATTTCAATGAGGATGTGCTGCTGACCGTGCGCGCGGTTAGCTTCCGGCGCAGTTCCTTCATTCATGAATACGGGCTGTGGCGCGATGGGCTTTTATGTTCCGCGCGCGCGGTGTGCGTGATTGTGAACAACGCCACCGGCGCCAAGGCGCCAATTTCGCCGGCGCTGCGTGATTTGATGCTCAGCCGCGATGGCGCGGTGCAGGAAGGCTGAACGAACATAAGGGAGGACACAATGCCCCATCACTATTGCGAAGTCCGCGATGAAGGCCGCTTGCGCATTGTCACGCTGAACCGGCCAGAGGTGATGAATGCGCTGCACACGGATGCGAATGAAGAACTTGAAGCAGTATGGGATGATTTCGCCGCTAACCCCGATCTTTGGGTTGGCATTGTCACCGGCGCGGGGGATCGTGCCTTTTCCGCCGGCAATGATTTGAAGGTGCAGGCCGCCGGCAAGCGCCGCCCCATGCCGCCTTCCGGCTTTGCCGGCCTTACCAGCCGTTTCGATCTGGAAAAGCCCGTGATCGCGGCGGTGAATGGCATTGCCATGGGGGGCGGTTTTGAAATCGCCTTGGCGTGCGATCTGATCATTGCGGCTGAGAACGCGATCTTCGCGCTGCCTGAACCGCGTGTTGGCTTGGTCGCGGGCGCGGGTGGGCTACATCGGCTGCCGCGCGCCATTGGCCCGAAGCAGGCACTTGGCATGATCCTCACCGGGCGGCGCGTCACCGCCGCCGAAGGTCAGACCCTTGGCTTTGTGAATGAAGTCGTGCCGCCAGGCGAGGCTTTGGCGGCGGCCAAGCGCTGGGCCGCGCTGATCCTGGAATGCTCTCCGCTTGCGGTGCGCGCTTCCAAACAGGCGGTTTATGCCGGGCTTGACGAGGAAAGCCTCGCGAAGGCCATTGGCACCATGTACCCGGCGCAGGCGCGCAATCGCGATAGCCAGGATTACATCGAAGGGCCAAAGGCTTTCGCGGAAAAGCGCAAGCCGAATTGGCGGAATACGTAGCCCCTTACATCCCGCGTTCGGCTTTCGTCGCCGCCAGATCATCCTCGATGAAACCTTGGATGATCGCTTCCATCGGTTCCTGTTCCTTGAAGCCAAGGCGGCGCGCGCGTGTGGCGGCAAAGGCGCCGGGCCAGCCCTGCACGATGTCAAACACTTCCTTGTCGAAGACAAAGCCAACCTTCTCCCGCGCTGCCTTGCCCGCCACCTGTTCCAGCGCACCCAGGATTTTCGCCACCGTCAGGCTGCGCCCTGGCGGGTTGATGCCGCGGTCAAGGCCAAGCGGCGCGGTATCCATCGCGGCTGCGTGCAAAAACCATTCAATGGTTGCGCGCGGGGAACATATCCACACCGCGAAATCATCCGGCACCGGACAATTGGTCTCAAGCCCCAGCAAGGGTTCCCGCACAATGGCGGAAACGAAGGATGACGCGGCCTTATTGGGCCGGCCCGGGCGCACCATCACGGTTGGCAGGCGGAGGTTCACCGCATCCAGGAAGCCGCGACGAGACGCATCATGCAGCAGCAATTCGCCAATCGCCTTTTGCGCGCCATAGGAATTGGTCGGGATTTGGCGCCCATCATCCGGCACCACCGCATCCTGCCCGCCACCGAAGGATGCGACGGAAGACGTGAAAATGACGCGCGGCCTGGTGCCCAGCGCGCGGCAGGCCGCCAGTACCGCCAGCGTACCATGCAGATTGACCTTCATGCCCAGATCGAAATCCGCTTCCGCCGCCGCACTCACCACCGCGGCGAGGTGAAATACCACCTCGGTCCCCGCCGGGATGGCGGCGGCAACGGCGGTGGGGTCAGCGACATCGCCGCCAAGGCAGGTGACGGGAAACGGGGCCGCCGGGGCGCTGGGCGCCGTAATGTCAAATAGCGTCAGGCCAGTGATGGCCCGCCCGCCCAAGGCGCCATCCTTGACCAGCCGTGCGGCCAATTTCCGCCCCAGAAACCCTGCCCCGCCCAGAATGGTGATCCGCATCGGTTATCCTCTCCTTGATACGCAAGGTTTGGCGCGCGGCGCGGATCGGCGCAATATGGGGGAATGATCGAAAAGCGTCCCTTCCGATGTTTACTGAACCGCGGCCATGGCGTGCCGGGCATCGCGGTCCTTCCCGAAGGCGGCTATGCCCGCGCCAAGGCGGAAATCACCACCTGGCCGGGCTATGCGCCAACACCCTTGGTCGCCTTGCCCGAAATCGCGGCCGCCACCGGCATTGCCAGCGTGCATTACAAGGATGAAGCCGCACGCTTCGGCCTCGCTTCCTTCAAGGCGCTGGGCGGTGCTTATGCGGTGATGCGTGTGCTGCAAGCGGAACTCGCCAAGCGCGATGTGGCACGGGAAGCCACCAGCGCTGATCTGATCGCCGGCACCTATAAGGAAGCCACCGGCAAGATCACGGTCTGTTGCGCCACAGATGGCAATCATGGGCGATCTGTCGCCTGGGGCGCTGAGCGCTTCGGCGCGGCTTGCGTGATTTTCGTGCATGAAACGGTCAGCCAAGGTCGGCGCGATGCGATCGCCAAATATGGCGCGGCCATTCGCGTGGTGCCGGGCAATTACGATGATGCGGTGCGCGAAGCGCAGAAACAGGCCGAGGCGAATGCCTGGTTCGTCGTCTCCGACACGTCATATCCCGGTTATACGGAAGTGCCGCGCGATGTGATGCAGGGTTATCGCCTGATGGCGGATGAGGCTGCAGACCAGATCGGCACCGCCCCCACGCATGTGTTCATCCAAGGCGGTGTTGGCGGCGTGGCGGCGGCGGTTTCCGTTCAGATGCGCGCGCGTTTCGGCGCCGGCGTGAAATTGATTGTCGCCGAACCCGACAAGGCCGATTGCCTGTTGGCGAGTGCGGAAGCTGGCAAGCCCGTTACCGTTCCGGGGGATTTGGATACGCTGATGGCCGGCCTCGCCTGCGGGGAGCCTTCCTTGCTCGCATGGCAGGAATTGGAACGCGGCGCCTATGCCTTCATCTCGTTGCCCGATGAAAGCGCGGTGGAATGCATGAAGCTGTTGGCGCGGCGCACGCCGCCCGTGGTGGCGGGGGAAAGCGCGGTGGCGGGTTTGGCGGGGCTATTGCTGGCCGCGCAGGAACCTTATGCGCTCGCGGCGCTTGGCCTTGGGCCTGATAGCCGCGTGCTGCTGTTCGGCACGGAAGGCGCGACCGATCCGGAGGTTTATGACCGGCTTGTGAAGGGATGACTCAGGTCAGCCCGCCAGCAGCGCATCCAGCTTGCCGGCGCGGTCCAGAGCGACAAGGTCATCCGAACCGCCGATGGATTGGCCGATGATGAAGATTTGCGGCACGGAGGTGCGCCCGCCAGAATTTTCGATAGCGCGGCGCCGAGCGTCCGAGCCATGCGGCGCGTCATATTCCTGAAAGGACACGCCCTTCTTTTCCAGCAGCGCCTTGGCGCGGTCGCAATAGGGACAGAAATAGGTGGTGTAGATTTCGATCTTGGCCATGGCGCCAAGATTGGCGTGATGTTGCGTTCGGTCAAGCGCTACGCAAACGCGGGTCTGGCACCCGCGCCGCCGCCAGCACCTCCACCCGCGCCGCGCCAGCGGCAAGCAGGGCGTGCGCACAGGCTTCCGCCGTGGCGCCAGAGGTCACGACATCATCCACCAACAACACGCGCTTCCCCGCAACCAGAACCGGGCGGGCGACGCTAAAGGCGTCCGCCACCAGGGCCGCGCGCTCTGCCGCGCCCTTATCGCCCAAAGGCATTGTGGCGCGGGAGCGGCGGAGCAAATCCGGCACCACACGCCGGCCAGAAAGCCGCCCGAGCCGTTGCGCGAGCAGCGCCGCCTGATCATAGCGCCGCGCCACCAAGCGCCGCCAATGCGCTGGCACCGGGGCAAGCAGATCGGCATCGGCCAACATCTCGGCCCCCGCGCGGGCCATAAAGCGCGCCAAGGGCCCGGCCATTTCGGTGCGGTCCGCATGCTTGAAGGGCAGGATCAAGCGCTTCGCCCCTTCATCATAGCGCAGCGCCGCGCGGGCCTTGGTGAAACCTGGCGCGCGGTTCAGGCAAGGCGCGCAGGAAAGCGCGCCTTCCGGGGCGCGCTCCGCCTCGCCATCATGCGCGAAGGGCACGCCGCAGCGGGCGCAAAGCGGCGCGGTGATGGGCGTGAAAGCGTTGAAACAGGTGGCGCAGAAGCTCCCCTGCTTTTCGACCTCAGCCTCACAGGTCAGGCAATGCGGCGGCAGCAGGATATCAAGAAGTTTCTCCGGCGCCCGGCCAAAACCGCTTTTCAATCGGTTCAGCAAGGCGCCGGAAGCGCGCATTCAATGCCAATGGCCGAAGGGGGCATCACCATCCTTCGCCACTTCATTAACCAGATCAATTTCCCAAGAGAGGTATTCACGCATCGCCGCTTCCACCCCGTCATTCCGGTCATAGGGGCGCAGGTAGAAATCCGCGCAATCAGCATCGGCAGGGACGCGCCGATCCGCCGCCATGGGCAGCCCCGCCGCATGCCAAGCCTTGCTGCCGCCTTCCAGGATATACACCGGAACGCCCGTCAGCGCTGCCGCTTCCGGCGCCGCTAGCCGGGCCTGCGCTGCATCGGGTGCGGCAATCGCAATAAGCCTTGCATCGGCCAGCGCGCCGCGCAGCCGATCCAGCCGCGTCCGAATGCCCCAATGCGCGCCGGGGATATGCCCATCGCGGAAATCAATGGACCGAGCCAGATCAATCACCTGCACACCGCCCTTCACGCTTTCAGCGGCGAGTTCTTCCGGCGTCAGGCTTGGCGGCTTCACCGCTGCAGCTTCGGGGCTTTCGGGCTGCCAGGGTCCGGTGGCGAGCGGCCCATCCAACCCATCAGTCAGCACCATCACGTCCCAGCCGCCCAATTGGCTGAGCCAGCCGCCGGTCATGCGCGCGCGGGTGCCCGTGTCATCCAGCAGCACAATGCGCGCATGGCGCACCGCCACCCATTGATCGGTTGCCTGCACCAATTGCCCGCCGGGGGCGGAACGGCTGCCTGGCATATGGCCCGCCGCATATTCCGCCGGATCACGCACATCCAAGACATAGGTGCTGCGCGTTGTATCCGCCTGCCAGCGCGCCAAATCCGCGCGCGTGCCGAAGGTCACGCCGTGGCGCTTGGCGAACGCGTCCGCACGGGCGAATGCCTCGGCGGCACCTTTCGGCGCGCCCTGCGGATAGCTTGCGGTCTTGCCGCGGTCGCAGGTGAAGCCGGCTAATTCCCAGCCCATGGTGCCATTGCGCAGCGCCACCACCTTGTTTGGGATGCCAGCACTGCGAAGAGATTCGGCGCCCATGATAGACCGCGTGCGCCCGGCGCAATTCACCACCACGATGGTTTCCGGCCGGTTCACGAATTCGCCGATGCGATAGACCAATTCCCCGCCCGGCACATCCACCGCACCTGGGATGGACATGCGGTTGAATTCTTCCATCGGGCGGCTATCCAGGATCACCATATCGGTGCCGGCATCCATCATCGCCTTCAACTCCTCGGGATCAACCGAGGGCGTCTCAAAGTGATGTTCCACCCATTCACCGAATGCCTTAGATGGCACATTCACGCCCGAAAAACCCGTGTATCCAGCAGCAATCCAAGCAGGCGTACCACCTTGCAGTACCGAAACATCGCTGCAGCCAATGCTTTCAAGATAATCGGCCAACCGCCCCGCCAGCCCTTCCCCGCCATCGATGCAGACTACGCGCGTGGCAAGGCGCGGCAGGATGGCGCGGGCGCGGAGTTCCATGCGCGAAAGCCCGCAAGGATTGGCCCAGAAAAGATGCGAACGGCCAAATTCGCCATCCTCCCGCGCATCCAGAATGGCCAATTCCTGCCCATCGCGGATCCAGCCCTTCAGGCTGGCCGCGTCGATCATGCGCGCCATGGCGGGATCAGCCCTTGGGGGCGGCGGTGGGCGCCATGAAATTCTTGTTATAAGGCTTCACTTCGCCGGTTTCCGCATCAAACGCCTTGCGGTCATCCAGCTTTTCCAAAGCCAGCCCATACATGTGCAAATGCCGCGTCGGCACGCTACCCGTGGTGTGGATGGAATGGATATCTTCCGCCATCAGCGCAATGCCGCGGCCCGGTTCCACCATGATTTCTTCGCGCAGGCGCAATTCGCAGCGCGTGGGGTCTGAACCGTCATCCAAACGCTCATAAACCTTGTTAAGTTCCTGCCCATCCACAGCCACCACGCAGGCCCAGGTGGTATGGTCATGCGGCTTGGTTTCATTGCCGGGATTGAGCGCATTCAGATAAAGCGCGAATAAATTTCCCTCATCCTCCTGCAACATATAGCGCCTGCTGCCCTTTTCGCCATTCGGCGGCGGCGGGAATTCGCTGCTTGGGAACAGATGCTCCTGTGCGGCCAGGCCCATCAGCTCCTGCTTGATGGCTTCAAGCGAAGAACGGCTGACACCTTGGCTGCGTTCAATGGCGCGAATGCGGTCAATGGTGGAAGCAACGGCGGCTGCGCGGGCGGCCTTCACATCAGAAGCGTTCATGGTTTTCCTCCAAGGGCTAATTCAGTGAAAACCCTAACCCGTCTTGCGCGCTTGGGAAACAGGGTGCATCCCAAGGCCCCATGATCGATCAGATGCGCGTCTTTGACCGAGCCCTTGTCGCGCGCCGCCGTGCTCGCGCGGTGGCAAGCGTGGATCAGGTGGCGCCGATTCTGGAGGATGCGGCGGATAGGCTGCTCGATCGGCTGGATGACACCACGCGGCGCTTCACCCGCGCGCTTGATCTGGGCGGGCGCGGCTTTGTGGCGCCAAAGCTCGCGGCGCGAGGGATTCCATTGATTGTCTCGGCTGATCTGGCGCCCGCCATGGCGACGCGCGGCGGCGGGCTGGCGGTGGCGGCAGATGAGGAATTCCTGCCCTTTGCGGAGGGGGCTTTTGATCTGATTGTCGCCTCCCTCTCGCTTCATTGGGTGAATGACCTGCCGGGGGCGCTGATCCAGCTTCGCCGCGCCCTGGCGCCGGATGGGCTGCTGCTGGCGAGCCTGCCGGGCCTGCCCACACTGGGTGGTTTGCGCAATGCCTTGGCCGAGGCGGAAAGCACGCTGCGCGGCGGGCTTGCCCCGCGCATTTCCCCCTTCCCGGAATTGCGCGATGGCGCGGGGCTTTTGCAGCGCGCGGGCTTCGCGCTGCCGGTTGCGGATGCTGAGGAAATCGCGCTCCGCTACAAATCCGCCTTTGGCATTTTTGCCGATTTGCGCGCCGCCGGAGAAGCCAATGCCGTACTCGCGCGTGATGGGCGCATACCGCCGCGCGCGTTATTCCCTATGGCGGCGGCGCGGCTTGGGGATGGCGCGATTGACCTATCTCTCAGGCTTTTGGTGCTGACCGGCTGGGCACCCTCCCCCACCCAGCAAAAACCGGCGCGGCCTGGCAGCGCCAATGCGCGGCTCGCGGATGCTTTGGGCGCTCAGGAATTCGGCACCGGCGAACAGGCCGACAAGCCGCGCTGAAGGGCTGAAAGCGCAAAACTTTCGCGCGAAACCTTGCATCCCGCTACCGCGCGGCGCATTTTGCCCGTGTAACCAAGCCGAGCCCTGAGACACCATGGAGCAGCAAGGCGGCGAATCTCGCCGTATCACCATCCACAAGCCTGAGGATTTCGCGGCCATGCGCCGTGCAGGGAAGCTTGCGGCTGAAACCCTGGATATGATCACGGCCCATGTGCGGCCAGGGATCAGCACTGGGGAGATTGATCGGATCTGCCATGACTACATGGTGGAACGCGGCGCCATTCCGGCCACACTTGGCTATCGGGGTTACACCAAATCCTCCTGCACATCGGTCAATCACGTGGTCTGCCATGGCATTCCCGGGGATCGTGTGCTGGCCGATGGCGATATCATCAATATTGACGTCACCGTCATTCTGGATGGCTGGCATGGCGATACCAGCCGCATGTATGTGGCCGGTGAGGCATCCACCAAGGCGAAGTTGCTGATGGATGTCACCTACGACGCCATGATGAAGGGTATTGCCGCCATTCGCCCCGGCGCGACGCTCGGCGATATTGGCCATGCCATTCAGGTGCATGTGGAAAAGCACCGCTTTAGCGTGGTGCGGGATTTTTGTGGCCATGGCATTGGCCGGCACTTCCATGAATCGCCCAATGTGCTGCATTTCGGCCGCCCCGGCGAAGGTCCGAAGCTGAAGCCCGGCATGTTCTTCACCGTGGAACCCATGGTGAATGCCGGCCGGCCAGAAGTGAAAATCCTGGATGATGGCTGGACCGCGGTGACCCGAGACCGGTCGCTGTCCGCCCAATTCGAACATATGGTGGCGGTGACGGACACCGGCGTGGAGATTTTCACCCTTTCCCCGGCGGGCATGCATAAGCCGCCCTATGGCGCCTGACGCGGCAAGCCTTGGCCGCCCAGTTTTAACTGGTATTTTTCAATCATAGGTTTTATTATTCCCAAGATTTTCGCGTAATCAGGCGTAGCGGCCTTACCCCGCAGCGCTTCACCGGGCGGGAAAATGGGAAGCCAGAAAACCAAGGGCCTCGCTGAGGCCAGCGCCCTGCCAGGGCTGGAACTCGCTACCGATGAGGCCGGCTCACCCCCCGGCCATTTGGGCCATCGCGCGCGCATGCGCGAAAAGCTGCTTCGCGCCGGGCCGGATGCGCTGCTGGATCACGAATTACTGGAAATGGTGCTGTTTCTGGCCCTGCCTCGGCGTGATACCAAACCCATCGCCCGCGCGCTGCTGGCGCGCTTCGGCTCCTACGCTGGGGCCATCAGCGCGCCACATCAGGAATTGGGCCAGATTGAAGGGCTGGGGGAGGCCGGGATTGCCGCGCTCCGCTGCATCCAGGCCGCCGCGCTCAGGCTGGCGCGGGAGGAAGTGCGCCAAAGCCCGGTCTTGAATAATTGGGAAAAGCTCATTGATTATTTGAACGCAGCGCTGGCGCGGGAGAGGATTGAGCAATTCCGCATCCTGTTTCTCGATACCAAGAACCGGCTGATCGCTGATGAGGCGCAGGCCAAGGGCACGGTCAATCACACGCCAGTCTATCCACGCGAAGTGGTGCGCCGCGCCCTGGAATTGCAGGCAACGGCGCTGATCCTGGTGCATAACCACCCATCGGGTGATCCCACCCCCTCTCGCGCGGATGTGGAGATGACGCGGGAAATCAATCAGGCGGCGCAGATGCTTGGTATTGTGCTGCATGATCATTTGATCATCGGTAATGGCAGGCATTATTCCTTCCGGCGCGAAGGGCATCTTTGATCGCGTCATTGACCAGCATGCCAGGCGCGCGGCAGAGTCAGCCCATGAAGCATCCTATTCTTTTGGCGATCCTGCTGGCGCTTGGCCCGAGCGCGGCAGGCTTCGCGCAAAAGCCGCCGGCCGCAGGCCAAGCGCCAAGCCCGCGCGCGGCGCTGCCCAGTGAAAAACCCCCACCCCTGCCCCGCCAAGGCGGCGGCACCCCGAGCGGCCAAGCCGATCTGCCGCGCGACAAGCCACCGCCCTTGGCACCCGGTGAGCGTGCGGCGCGGCGCCAAGTATCCTCCGGCACCGGCTTCGTCGTCGCTTCACAAAGGATCATGACCAATCACCATGTGGTGGATGGCTGCGCGGAAATGTCAGCGCGCCTGCCCAATGGGCAGGAGATTCCGGCCATCGTCATAGCCAGTGACGCAACCCGCGATCTGGCCCTGCTGCGCACGGAAGCTGATGCCGGCCCAATCCTGCCCTTTCGCGGTTCTGCCACCGTGCGGCGTGGTGAGGGCGTGGTGACCTATGGCTTCCCCTTAGCGGGTTTGTTGTCCTCTGGCCCCACACTGACAACGGGCGAGGTCTCTGCCCTTGCGGGCCTTGCCGATAATCCGCGCCATATTCAGATCAGCGCGCCGGTACAGCCCGGCAATTCCGGTGGTCCGCTTTTGGACATGCGCGGGCAGGTGATTGGCGTGGTGGTGTCCAAGCTTAATGCCGGGCAAGTGGCGCGGCAGACCGGCGATATTCCGCAGAATGTGAACTTCGCCGTGAAACACACGGAAGCTTTGGATTTCCTGCGCGAACAAAATGTTGCCGTGACGCCCGGTAATACCGATCAGGCACCACGCGCCGCGGATGCCGTAGGGGAAGTCGCGCATCCTTCAACGCTGTTCCTGCGCTGCCTGAAATAGCGCGGCGTCAGTCGCCGCTCTGCCAAACCGGCGCATGGCTGCCGAGCGGCATGGCCGGCAAATCCCAGCGCGGCGGGGTGGCTTCCAGCCGCGCCGCATGGCGCGTGGCGCGCATCAGGCCAAAGCCGCTGTCGCTTTCTTCCAAAGCCGCTGCAATTTTCGCAGGCGTCAGGCCCGGCGCGGCCAAGCCGCCTTCCAGGCGCCCAAGCCGCCGGATCCATTCCCCAGTGCCTACCAAGGAAACCCGCACCAGCCAGGAACCGCCTTCCTCCGCCCGGCGCAGCAGCGCCGCCATGGCGCCGAAGGCGAGCAGATAGCCCGAAGCATGATCCAGCGCCTGACAGGGCAAGGGGCGCGGTTGGTCCTGATTGGCGACCTCAGCTTCGGCGTGATTCATGCCATTGGCATTCTGCACCAAGGAATCAAAACCGCGCCGTCCCGCCCAGGGGCCAAGATCGCCATAGGCGGAAAGGGAGACGCAGATGATGCCGGGGTTAAGTGCGGCCAGTGCCTCTGGCGCGAAGCCATGGCCGGCAATGGCGCCGGGGCGATAACCTTGCAGGAAAATATCGGCGCGCGCAGCCAAATCACGCAGCCGCGCCTGGTCATGTGCCTCACGCAAATCAAGCGCGGCTGTTCTTTTGCCGCGCCCGGTATCCATCACCAATTCATCGAAGCTCGGCAGATGCCGCGCGCTGATATGCAGCACCTCCGCGCCATGCGCGGCCATTGTGCGCCCGGCAACCGGCCCGGCGATAACGCGCGTGAGATCTAGCACGCGCACCCCTTCAAGCGGACGTGAAGCGCACGGTGGCAGCGGTGTTGGTGGCGCATCGCCGATTCTCTCGATGATTAAAGGCGGCAGGCTGGAAGCAGCCTGGCTTTGGGGCGAGGCATCCCATTCGGCGAAGCTGCGTGTCATAGTCACAACCAGCCCGGCTTCCGCCGCCGCCGCTTCGAAATCCGCCGCGCGCCAGGTGCTAAGCGCCTCGGCCACCGCAGCGCGATCATGCGCGACATCCCCAAGCAGCCGCAGCACGCCATCGCGGTGATGCGGGAAATTTGTATGCAGACGAACCCAGCGCCCATCGCCGCAGCGATAAAGCCCGGCAATCGCATCCCACCGCGCGCCGGCGGGCTTGCCCGCGATGCTCAGCCAATGTTCGGAACGAAACTCAATCGCGGCATCGGGCATTGCAACCGCAACGCGCTGCGCGCCACCGCCGCGCCGGCGATGGATTTCCGCCGCCGCAAGCCCTGCGGCCGCTATGCTAGCTTGCGCCGCCGCATCCACGCGGAAGCTGGAAGGTTGCACAGGTTCGGCGCCAGCCAGGCTGGCATGCGTCAGCGCTGTGGGATCAAGTGCGGCCTGGCGCCAAAGCGCGGCGAGGATATCGGGCGGGGTCGGGTCCATGGCGGCAGCTTTCACCCAAGGCGCATTCCGGTCCAGCCCCGTGGTTGCCGCGCTGCCCGATGGGGTCGTAACCTTAATCAGTAATGCAGGGGTTTTCGCATGTCTCCTTTGGCCGGTATCCGGGTAGTTGAAATTGCGCAGAATTTGGCGGGGCCTTTCGCGGGCCAAATCCTGGCCATGCTGGGCGCCGAGGTGATTAAGCTGGAACGCCCCGAAGGCGGTGATGATGCGCGTGGCTGGGGGCCGCCCATGCATGAAGGCACTGCCACGACCTTCATCGCCGTCAATCGCGGCAAACGCTCTCTCAGCCTTGATTTGCGTAGCGATGCGGATCGCGCGCTGCTCATGGAATTGCTGAGTGAGGCCGATGTGCTGGTCCAAAATATGCGCCCCGGCGCTTTGGAGGATTTGGGCCTTGGCGGTGCCGCGCTGACGGCGCGCTTCCCACGCCTAATCTATGCCTCGCTCGGTGCCTTCGGGGCCAAGGGGCCAAAGGCGCTGCATCCGGGCTATGAGCCAATCCTGCAAGGCTATTCGGGTCTCATGATGATGAATGGCGCGGAAGGCGGGCCACCGACGCGAAGCGGGGTGCAAATCCTGGATCTTGGCACGGGGATGTGGGCCACGATTGGCATTCTGGCGGCAATCGAACGGCGCCATATAACGGGCAAGGGCGGGATTGTTGATACCTCACTTTTGGAAACCGCCCTTGGTTGGATGGGGCCGCATTTCGCGGGCTTCACAGTTTCCGGCCGGCCGCCGCCGCGTAATCTTTCCGGCAATCCGAATACAGTGGTGTTCCAATCTTTTGAGACCGCGACCGCGCCAGTGATGGTGGCGGCGGCCAATGATCGGCTATTTCGCAAATTATGTGACACCATGGGCCTGTCGGAATTGGGCGCCGATGAACGCTTCGCCAGTAACCGCTTGCGCGTCGCCAATAAGCCCGCGCTGATGGCGGTGATGGAACCGGCCTTTCGCGCGCGCCCGGCGGAAGAATGGCTGCCGCTTTTGGAAAAGGCCGGCATTCCTTCCGGCCCCATCAATACCATGCGCGAAATCGCGGTGGATCAGCAGGTGGAAGCGCTTGGCATCGTGGCGCCCGTGCCCGGCCTTCCGGTGCGGGCCATCGGCTTGCCGATCAGCTTTGAAGGCGAACGCCCAACCCCCGCGCGCGGCGTGCCAGCGGCGGGGGAAGATAGTGACGATATACGCGCAGGCTTGCGCTGGGCGCCGCGATAAAAGGCCCTAATCCCACAAGCCTTCAATCTCCGTCGCGCGTTCCTGAAGTGCCGCGCGGCGGCGGAGCTTCATGGTGGGCGTCAGCAAGCCATTTTCAATGGTGAAGGGCGCGGTCAACGCATGGCGGCGTATGCGCTCAATAATCGCCAGCCGCGCATTCACCCGCGCCACGGCCGCGGCGATGCTGGCTTCCTGCCCTTCAGCTGGAACAAGTAGCGCGACAAGCCCGGCCTTACCCTCACCCGCCACCAATGCCTGCTGGATTTCCGGTTCGGCCATCAACTGGCTTTCGATTTTGGCTGGGCTGATCATATCCCCGCCCATAAGTTTTATGAAATCGCGCTTGCGGTCGGTGATATAAAGAAAGCCATCGCGCAATTCGCCGATATCGCCGGTATGCAACCAGGGGCGCGGGTCATCGCCATCAGGTTTCAGGGTGGATGCGGTGGCTTCCGCATTGCCCCAATAGCCGGTCATCACCAGATCACCCTGGATCAGGATTTCGCCATCGGCGGCGATGCAGCACGCCACACCTTCCAAGGGCTTACCCACGCTTTCATGCCGATTGGCCCAGGGCAGATTCACGCTTACCACTGGGCCTGCTTCCGTCTGGCCATAGCCCTGCAGCACAGGCAGGCCGAGCGCGATGAAAAACGCCGCCAAATCGGGATCAAGCCGCGCGCCGCCGGACACCAAGGCGCGCAAGGCGCCACCGAAGCGCGCGCGCACTTTCTCGCGCACCAGTTTTTCAAGCAACGCATCTTCAATGCCGCCGAACAGGCCAAGCGAGGTACCCGCCATGCGTTGCTGCCCGCGTAGCAAGGCACGGTCAAACAGCCAGCGCTTGATCGGCTTTTCCTTCTCAAGCGCGCCCAAAAGCCGGGCGCGCAGCACTTCGAACAGGCGGGGCACGGCGGTCATGATGGCGGGACGGATTTCCGCCATTTCCTGCACCAGCCGATCCGCGCCGCGGGAATAGACCACTTCCATGCCGTAAGACGGCAACAGAAAGCCACCCACTGTATGCTCATAGCTATGGGACAGCGGCAGGAAGGAAAGATAGGGCTTGCCCGCCAATTCCAGCCTTTCAGCGAGAGGCAATACGCCCCGCCTATTCGCCAAAAGTGCACGATGCGGCAGCATCACACCCTTCGGCGCACCGCCCGTGCCGGAGGTATAGATGAGGCAGGCCAAAGCCTCAGAGGCGATCAGATGGGTTTCGGCTTCCAGCGCCACCGGATCGGCAGGCGTGGCAAGCGCATTGGCCCAAAGATGGGTGGCAAGCCCAGGCGCTTCGGGCGGGGTTTCGCAGCAGATCAAGCCATCCAGCCCATGTGCCAGGGCCGCGCCTTCCAGTACCCGCTTGGCCAAGGCAGTGCTTGAGACAATGGCAAAACGCGCCCCGGAATCCCGCAGAATATGGGCGTGATCGCTCGGCAGATTGGTGACATAGGTCGGCACGGAAATGGCGCCGATGGCCATGATGGCGGTATCGGCTATCGGAAATTCAGGCCGGTTTTCCGACACCAGCAGCACCCGATCCCCAGGCGCGACACCCTGCGCACGCAAAAAAGCCGCGAGCGCCGCGATCTGGCCCGCAAATTCGGCCCAATTTAAACGCTGCCACGCCCGATCGCGCCAAAAGCGAAAAACTGGCTTATCCGGCCATTCCCGCGCCCGTGCCAGCATCATGGCCGGCAGATTGGGCCATCCTTGATCCGTATAGGGCATTCGCCTTCCTCCCCCGCTTTTGCGCCTCAAAGGGTAATTTAGGGCGAGGCTTGCCGCTTGGCCATGCGCCGCTTCGGTCTATATGAGAGGGGTGACCAGAATCATTTCCCCCGCCCCGCTCCGCGCCCCGCTTGATGGCGGTGCCGCCGCCGCCGACCTGCCTGTTTGGGATCTGTCTGATCTCTATAAGGCACCGGATGACCCAGCGCTCGCG
>CAIMVB010000200.1 GCA_903844785.1 uncultured Rhodospirillales bacterium
GCAGAAACTTGTCGCCTCCGCCTGATATAGCGACTTTGGTGATCTTCGACTTCCCCGCCAGGAAAGCTGGCGGGGAGGAACAGCGGCGCGCTTTGCATGCGCTGGCGGAAGACATCGCGGCCGAGCCTGACCTGCTTTGGAAAATCTGGACCGAGGATAAGGCAGCCGGGCGTTCCGGCGGGGTTTATCTGTTCCGCAACCGGGCCGCTGCGGAAGCCTATCACGCCAAGCACGCCGCGCGACTGACGGCGGCTGGTGTCACCGGGATTGAGGCTGTGTACCGGACCTATAACGCGGAACTCACCGCGATTACGCGCGGGCCAGTCACCGGGGCTTAGAGCGGTTCCCGTTCACTTTCGTTCACGGGATAGGCTCTAAATTTTTGTTTGATCGCATTGTCCGAGCCGCCAAGTGATTCCACTTGGCTTGAAAATGCTCAACCCCGCCCATACCCCGCGAAATGCGTCGCTGCTTGGGCCAATTCAGCATCCGTCAGCAAAACGGGCTTCAGCCCCGCCGCCAATAAATCCAGATATTGCCCCGCGAGGTTTTCAACCTCCAATGCCAGCGCATGGGCGCTAGCAAGTGTCGCACCCGCAGCAACAACACCATGATTGGCAAGCAGTACCGCCCGCCGCCCGGCCATGGCGCTGACGGCGTTTTCCGCGAGCGCCTGCGTGCCAGCGGTGGCGTGTTCCGCGCAGGCAATCGGCCCGCCCGCCAGCAGCACCATGTAATGAAAGGGCGGAATACCCTTGCGCGCGCAGGAAAGCGCGGTGGCGCGCGGGGAATGTGTGTGCACCACCGCCATCACTTCGGGCCGCGCCGCGTAAATCGCCGCATGCAGCCGCCATTCGGAAGAAGGCCGATGGGGCGCCGTGCCGACCGGCTGCCCATCCATGGCGGTTGCCACCAAATCATCCGCGCTGCTGCGCGCATAAGCCAGGCCAGCGGGGGTAATGATGAAGCCCTGGCCATCCCGCGCCGAAACATTGCCGGATTTGGAGGGCATCATCCCCGCCTGATCGAGCGATTGCGCGACGCGCAAAATCTCTCGCCTGGTTTCCGCCTTGGTCACATTGTTGCTCCGAGCATCCAGGGCGCGAATTCCTGCGCGCCGAAGCCAAGCGCTTCGCTTTTGGTGGGTTCACCAGAAGCCGTGCGTAACATCAAATCAAAAATGCGTTGGCCGCATTCCTGCACGCTTTCACCACCCGTCAGCACCGTGCCGCAATTGATATCCATATCCTCGGAGAGGCGATCATACATGGTGGTATTGGTGGCAAGCTTGATGGAAGGCGCTGGCTTCATGCCGAAAACACTGCCGCGCCCCGTGGTGAAGCAGACAAGATTGGCCCCACCTGCCACCTGACCCGTGGCACCGACTGGGTCATAGCCAGGCGTGTCCATGAAAACAAAACCCTTGGCTGTCACAGGTTCGGCATAGCGATAGACATCCACCAGATTGGTGGTGCCGGCCTTGGCCATGGCGCCTAGCGATTTTTCCAGAATGGTCGTCAGCCCGCCGGCCTTATTGCCCGGCGATGGGTTGGCATTCATCTCCGCACCTTGGCGGGCGGTGTAGTCTTCCCACCAATGCATCACATCAACAAGCTTTTGGCCCACTTCGCGGGAAGTCGCGCGGCGCGTCAGCAAATGTTCGGCGCCATAAGTCTCCGGGCTCTCGGAGAGGATAACGGTGCCGCCATGGCGCACCAGCAAATCAGAAGCGGCGCCAAGGGCAGGATTGGCGGTGATGCCGGAATAACCATCAGACCCGCCGCATTGCAGTGCGACGCAAAGTTCAGATGCGGGGACAGCTTCGCGCTTGGCGGTATTGGATTCCGTCAGCACTTCCTTGACGAAATCTATGCCCTTCATCACGGTCGCGCGCGCGCCGCTATCCTGAATATCCATACTGCGCAGCCGCCCAGTCAGGCGTTGTTCTTCCAGCATAGGGGCCAATTGATTGACTTCGCAGCCAAGGCCAATCGCAATCACATGAGAAAAATTCGCGTGCCGCGCAAAGCCCGCCAAAGTGCGGCGCAGCAGGCGGAGTGGTTCATCCATGGTCATGCCGCAGCCGGTTTTATGCGTCAGCGCCACCACGCCATCCACATTGGCCCAGGGCGACAAAGGATCGTCGCCCGTGATCGGATTTTTCTCGAACTGCCGCGCAATCAATTCCGCGACATGGGCGGAACAATTCACGGATGTGATGATGCCGATGTAATTGCGCGTTGCCACGCGGCCATCGGCGCGGCGAATGCCCATGAAGCTTGCCGGCACATCAACATAATCGGTCGGCTTCGCGTCCTGGCCCCAGGCGTAATCCCGCGCGAAATCGCCCATTTCGCAATTATGCGTATGCACCCAGGCACCGGGTTCAATCGCATCCGTCGCAAAGCCAATAATCTGGCCATAGCGGCGAATGGGCTCGCCCTTCGCATGCGGGCGGATCGCAACCTTATGCCCGGGCGGGATGCGCCTTTCGCCCACGCTGATACCCGGCGCCACTTCGGTGCCAGGCGTCAGCGGAATGCGCGCAATCACCACACCATCTTGCGGGTGCAGACGAATAACGGATGGCAGTGCAATGGTGCTGGACATGGGCGCTCCCCTTTTCGGTTCTGAGGCCCATTCTAGCCTGTGCGCGCCGCCGCGCCACCTTGACCCTTGCAGAATAACCTCCCCAGGCGCAGTTTACGGCCTGAGACACCTGGGGGAGCCCTTTTGGGGCTGAGAGGCGGGCTTCACCCGCGACCCCTGGAACCTGACCCGGTTCGGACCGGCGTAGGGAACGGTGCATCGCCCGTTCGCTCGCGTTTTGCGCCCCTTGGCGGGTGCTGGCGCGTGCTGGGCCAAAGCCCCCTTCCCCGCGTCAGCCGACAGGAAACGAAGGATATGGGTATGCAACGCCGTACATTTCTTGCAACCACGCTCGCCGTGCCCTTGGCCGCGCCCTTGGCGCGCCCCGCTTTGGCCCAGGCCAGCCGCGCGCGCACGCTGCGCTTCATGCCGCAAGCGGCCTTGGCCAATCTGGACCCGATCTTCAGCCCCAGCACCATCATCACTACGCATGGCTATTGCGTGTTTGACACACTCTATGGCGCCAATCGCGCGCTTCAGCCGCGCCCGCAAATGGCCGAGGGCCATAGCGTGGAAGATGACGGCAAGCTGGTGAAAATCCGCCTGCGCGATGGCCTGCGTTGGCATGATGGTGAACCTGTGCGCGCCGCCGATTGCGTGGCCAGCATCAAGCGCTGGGCGAGCCGCGACGGCTTCGGCCAAATCCTGATGCGCGCAACGGCCGAGCTTTCCGCGCCGGATGATCGCACCATCCAATTCCGCCTGCATCGGCGCTTCCCCGCGCTGTTTGATGCCTTGGCCAAGCCTGGTGCTTCGCCCTGTTTCATGATGCCGGAACGCATCGCGACTATTCCGGGTGATCGTTCACTCGGCCTGGAACATATGATCGGCAGCGGGCCGTGGCGCTTTATTGCCGGTGACTATGTGCAAGGCAGCCGCAGCCATTACGCGCGTAATGACGCTTATGTGCCGCGTGACGAACCCGCCGAAGCGGCTTCCGGCGGCAAGCGCGTGCATTTCGACAGGCTTGAGCTGATCTGGATTCCAGAGGGCGGCACGGCGGCGGCGGCGCTCCGCACCGGGGAGATTGACTGGATCGAATACCCGCTGCCGGATCTGGTGCCGGTGCTGGAACGTGACCGCAATACACAAACCCAGATTTACGACCCGAATGGCTTTCTTGGTTTTCTGCGCTTCAATCATTTGCACGCGCCGTTCAATGATGTGCGGGTGCGCCGCGCCATTCGTGATGTGATTGTCCAATCGGATTTCATGTCGGCGGTGGCGCTGCAAGGTGACTGGCAGGAATGCCACGCCATGTTCCCCTGCGGCCTGCCGGGTGTGGTGGAATTCCCGCCAGCCGCGCGTGGCGAAGCCGCCATGGACCGCGCCCGCGCTGCGCTGCGCGATGCGGGGTATAATGGTGAGCCCATTATCCACATCAACCCAAGCGATTTCCCTGCCGTCACGCAGCAAGGGCGGCTCACGGTTGAATTGATGCGCAAGCTTGGCGTGAATATGCAGCCCATCGAGTCAGATTGGGCCACCATTTTGGCACGGCGCGCCAATCGCAACCCGCCGGCGCAAGGGGGGTGGCATTTGCACAATACCAATGGCCCGGCGGCAACCATCGCCAATCCCGCGGTGAGTTTTGCCATTCGCATGAATGGGCAAGCCGCCTGGCCCGGCTGGCCATCTGATGCGGATGCGGAAGCGCAGGTGGAAGCCTGGATCAATGCGGATGATCAGGCGGCGCAGGATGCCGCGATGCGCCGCTTACAGGAGATTACGTGGGAGTCACTGCCCTTCGCGCCGACGGGCCTATTCCGCCTGCGCACGGCCTTCCGGCGTGACCTGTCAGGCGTGCTGCAAGGGCCGAATCCCTTCCTGTGGAATTTGCGGCGGGCGTGAGCATTTTCAAGCCAAGTGGAGACACTTGGCGACTCGGAAAATGCGATCAGAAACTGAGCATTTTCAAGCCAAGTGAAATCACTTGGCGGCTCGGAAAATGCGATCAAATCAAAATTTGGTGCGTGTCTGGTGAACGAATGTGAACCGGGCGCGCACCAAAGGTTTCAGCAACCGCCGGGCGCGTCTTCCAGCTTCATCAGCTTGGCGCGCACGGTAAACTCGCCGAAATCCATGATCATGTCATCCGCCACGCCATTTTCGAAATAGCGGAGAGAGACTTCATAGGAAGGCGTGCGCGCCCCGCCCGCCTGTTCACCATCGGGTTCGAAAAACGCAATCCGCATCCGCGATGAACCAAGCGAAGCAAGGCTCGGCGCTTCAGGCATGGGTGTGGCGCCCAGCCAGGGCGCCAGCACGGTCGTGCTTTCCTGCGCGCCATCGGCGGAAGTGCCATCAAAAATCGGCGCGACCAGAATGCGCTGGCCGGCGCGCGCGGCATTCAGCGCGGCGATGGTATGGGTATTGGGCAAAAGCGTGCCGGGTGGGATGGCCACTTCCTTTTCTTCCGGTTCGCTATAGCGCGCTGTACCGCTGCCATCCGCGCGCAATTCTGCCTGCCCGGCCACGTTGCTTGTGATGGCGCCTTGCGTCATTTGCCTCAGGCTGAAGCGCAGGTTTTTGCCATCCATGGATTCCAGCGTGGCGTAGTCAGACCCCGTTTCAAGTTCAGTGCCTTCGCGGTTACGCAGCGTCATGCTGAAGCGCTGGCGCGTGGTCCAACTTTCGCAGGCATCAATCAATTCATAGAGCATGGCGCCAGAGACTTCGACAATCCCGGCATTCTCCCGCGCGCGATCCAGCGTCAGGCTATAAATGCCGCGATGGGATGCCAGCGCGCGCGCGGTCAGCGGCGCCAGCGGCGCGGTGGCCGCAGGCGCATCCTTGGCCCCCTGGGTAAAGCCAGGCGCAGCAGGCAGGATCAGCGCGAGCGCGAGAAGGGCAGGAAACCGCATGGGATGCTCCGGGCGGCAAGGGCCGCTCATGGCTGGTATACCCGATTCCAGCGTGGCGGAATCGGGTTTTCGCAAGAAAGTTTTGCGGCCGGCGGATCAGCCCGGCTTGCCACCCTTCACCGGCGGCAGGTCGAGCTTGATATGCAATTCCTTGAGCCTTTCCGGCGGCACGCGGGCCGGCGCGCCCATCATCAAATCTTCCGCCTGCTGGTTCATGGGGAACAGGATCACTTCGCGGATCGCGGGTTCATCGGCAATCAGCATCACAATCCGGTCAATGCCGGGCGCCGAGCCACCATGCGGCGGCGCGCCATAGCGGAAGGCATTCAACATGCCGCCGAAGCGATGTTCCACTTCTTCCGCCGGATAGCCCGCGATTTCAAAGGCACGGATCATGATATCCGGGCGATGGTTGCGGATGGCACCCGATGAAAGCTCAATCCCGTTGCAGACGATGTCGTATTGGAAGGCCTTGATGTCCAAGGGGTCCATGGAATTCAGCGCTTCCAGCCCACCTTGCGGCATGGAGAAGGGGTTATGGCTGAATTCGATCTGACCCGTATCCTCATTGCGTTCATACATGGGGAAATCCGTCACCCAGCAGAAGCGGAAGGCGTTTTCTTCGAGCAAGCCAAGATCACGCCCCACGCGATTGCGCACGGCGCCGGAGAATTTCGCGGCATCGGCTGCCTTATTCGCCACAAAGAACACCGCATCACCCGCGCCAAGCCCGCAAGCGGCAGCAATGGCCGCCACGCGATCCGCTTCCAGATTCTTCGCAATCGGCCCCTTCGCGCCATCAGCATCCCAGGCGATATAACCAAGCCCGCCCTGGCCTTCCGCGCGGGCCCATTCATTCAGCCCATCAAAGAAGGACCGCGGCCGCCCCGCCGCGCCAGGCGCCGGAATGGCGCGCACCACACCGCCGGATGCTGTCACCTTGGCAAACAAGCCAAAGCCACCACCCGCGAAATGTGTGCTGACATCGGTGATCTTGATCGGATTGCGCAAATCCGGCTTGTCCGAACCATATTCCAGCATCGCCTGCTGATACGGGATACGCGGGAAGGGAGCGGGCGTCACGGCGCGCTTCGTGCCGGACCAATCGGAGAATTCCTCAAACACGCCAGCCAGCACGGGCTCAATCGCGGCGAAGACATCTTCCTGCGTCACAAAGGACATTTCGAAATCAAGCTGGTAGAATTCGCCTGGGCTGCGATCCGCGCGTGATGCTTCATCACGGAAGCAGGGCGCGATTTGGAAGTAGCGGTCGAACCCCGCCACCATGCAAAGCTGCTTGAATTGCTGCGGTGCCTGCGGCAGCGCATAGAACTTGCCCGGATGCAGCCGCGCCGGCACCAAAAAGTCGCGCGCGCCTTCGGGGCTGGATGCGGTCAGGATCGGGGTTTGGAATTCGGTGAAACCCTGATCGATCATCCGCCGGCGGATCGATGAAATCACTTGGCTGCGCAGCATCAGATTGCGATGCTGGCGATCACGCCGCAAATCCAAAAAGCGATAGCGCAGGCGCAATTCCTCGGGGAATTCCGCATCACCCGCCACTTGAATGGGCAGCACTTCAGCGGATGATTGCACTTCCACTTCACGCACGCGGAGTTCAATCGCACCGGTCGGCAGCTTGGCATTCACCGTGCCCGCTTCACGCGGCACCACATCGCCCGTCACGGTAATCACGCTTTCGGGGCGGAGTTCTTCCAGGAGCTTCAGCACCGGTGAACCCTGCGCCACGACGCATTGCGTCATGCCGTAATGGTCGCGCAAATCAATGAACAGCAAGCCGCCATGATCGCGCTTGCGATGCACCCAGCCAGAAAGCCGCGCGGTGGAGCCGGCATCGGTGGCGCGGAGCGCGCCGCAATGGTGGGTACGATAAGCGTGCATGGCGAAACAATCATCCAAAGGGGGCGGAATGGCGGGGGAAAGCGCATCAGGGCGCGCTTTCTGTCAACCCCACCGCTTTCCCCGGGCCCGCCGCGCCTGTATGGAACCCCCATGAACCGCCGCCATGCCGCCCCGGCAGCCGAAGCCTCGCCCGCCCTTATCACCGATACGGGGAGCCTCGCCGCGCTCTGCGAAAGGCTGAAATCCGAGCCCTTCGTGACCGTGGACACGGAATTCATGCGGGAAAAGACCTATTGGCCAGAGCTTTGCCTGGTGCAATTGGCCGGCCAGCATGAGGTCGCGCTGGTGGATGCCCTGGCGCCGGGGCTGGATCTTGGCCCTCTCGGGGAATTGATGGCGCTGCCTTCAGTAGTGAAGGTGTTTCACGCGGCGCGGCAGGATGTGGAAATCTTTTTGCTGAAATTCGGCGCCGTGCCGACCCCGCTATTTGATACCCAAATAGCCGCCATGGTGGCCGGTTTTGGCGACCAGGCATCTTACGATTCCCTTTGCCGGTCTCTGGCCGGGGTGCAGATAGACAAGGCGCATCGCTTCAGCGATTGGTCCGCCCGGCCGCTTTCCGAAAGCCAATTGGCCTATGCGGCGGCGGATGTGACGCATTTGCGCAAGATTTTCGTCTCCCTCACGCTCCGGCTGGAAAAGGAAGGGCGCATTGAATGGGTGGGGCAGGAAATGGGCGCGCTCGCCGATCCCGCCACCTATTTGACTGATCCGGATACGGCCTGGGAAAGGCTTCGCCCCCGCACCTCAAACCGCCGGTTCCTGGGCGTTTTGCGGGCGCTTGCCGCCTGGCGGGAACGTGAAGCCCAGCGCATCAATATCCCCCGCCAGCGCCTGGTGAAGGATGATACGCTGCTTGAGATCGCGGCCACCATGCCCGATGGCCCGGCGGAATTGGCCCGCGCGCGGGGGATTTCGGAGAATTTCGCCAAAGGCAAGACCGGAGAGGGCTTGCTCGCCGCCATCCGTCAGGCCCGTGCGCTGCGTGAAGAAGAATTGCCGCAATTGCAGAAGGAGAAGGCCGGCCCGCCGCCTTCGCCCGCCCTTGTGGCACTGCTGAAGGTACTGCTGGCCGCGAAATCCGAAGAACATGATGTTGCGCCGCGCCTGCTTGCTTCCGGCGATGATCTGGAAAAGCTTGCCACCGGGCAGGAAGATGTCCCGGCGCTCCATGGCTGGCGGCGAGAGGTTTTCGGTAATGCCGCGCTGGCGCTACGGTCTGGCCAGTTGGCGCTTGGCGTTGATGGCAGGCGCGTGAAGCTGATTCCGGCGGGTTAAAGGCCCATTCCGGGGCCAAGTCCTTCGATCAGGATAATCGCCGCCGCGGCCAAGCCCAGCGCGCAAAACAGCATGGACAGCATGGGCCAGGCATCGCGCGGCCCGCGCATGGCGATCACGCCATTGGCCGCCAGCGAAACCATGGTCGCCGCCACCGGCTGGGACCAATGCAATTCGCGGAACCCCCAAACAATCAGCGCCACCCAGGCAATCAGCGTCGCCCGCGCCAGCCAGCGCCAGAATTCGGATGCGGCTTCGGAAGCCGGGCGCATTTCTGGCGCCGGGCTTTTGGAATGGATGAAGGCGCCGATCGAAAGCAGCACCATGGCGGCGTAATAGAGCGTCATTACCCCCCCTCATGCCGTTGAGATCCGCCGCCGGCAAGGGGTTTGTCCATCCAATATCGCCCTTGGCGCCATTCCGGGCTAACCACAAACCATGAACGCCCCGCCGCCTGCTATTCTGCAAGTGCTGCCCGCGCTCCGTTCCGGGGGCGTGGAGCGCGGCACTTTGGAAATCGCTGAGGCGCAGATTGCCGCCGGCTTCCGCGCCATTGTGGCTTCCGCAGGCGGTGAGATGGTGCCGGCCTTGGAAGCGCTGGGCGCCAAGCACATCACCCTGCCGCTGACCGCCAAAACCCCATGGGCCATCTGGCGCAATGCGGCGGCCTTGGCGGCACTGGCGCGGGCGGAGGGGGTAGCGCTGGTCCATGCACGTTCCCGCGCCCCGGCCTGGTCCACGCTGATCGCGGCCAGGCGGCTCGGGCTGCCCTTCGTCACCACCTATCACGGCGCCTATAATGAAGGCTTCCCCGGCAAGCGGCTCTATAATTCGGTGATGGCGCGGGGTGATCGCGTGATCGCCATAAGCCATTTCATCGCGGATCTGATCCGCGCCCGGCATGGTGTGGCGGAATCGCGCTTACGCGTTATCCCGCGCGGGGTGGACCCGCGCCGCTTCAATCCTGCCCTGGTCAGCCCCGCAAGGCTTGCCGCGCTGCGTGCTGCTTGGGGCGTAGCCGAAGGACAGCCCATCATCATGCTGCCGGCGCGTGTGACGCGCTGGAAGGGTCAGATAGTGCTGGTGGAAGCCATGGCGCAGTTGCCGGGCGATGCGCTTGCCCTGCTGGTGGGCGATGCGGCGGAACGACCAGCCTTCCAGGCCGAATTGCAGGCGCGCATCGCTGGCCTTGGCTTGCAGGATCGCGTCCGCCTGGTGGGCCATGCCACCGATATGCCGGCGGCGCTGATGCTGGCGGATGTGGTGGTGCATGCCTCCACCGATGCCGAGGCCTTTGGCCGCACGGTGATTGAAGCCCAGGCCATGGCGCGGCCCGTAATCGCCAGCGAC
>CAIMVB010000201.1 GCA_903844785.1 uncultured Rhodospirillales bacterium
AGGCTGTAATAGGGGCCCGGCGCGGAAATAACGTGATTGGGTAGAACCAGAACCAGCACCGCCATCGGCATCAGCACCACCAGCAGCGCATTTGCGCCCGCGATGCGAAACTGGTTTTCGCGATGGATAAGCCCCCCAACCAGGATGGCGAGCCCTGCAATACCATGCAGTACCAGCATCACTGTGGCCAGCATGGAATCGCGCATCAGGGTTGGATTGGCATCGCCGGAAAGCATCAGGGAAATGATCAGCCCCGCTTCAATCACGGTTACGGCCAGCGCCAGTACCAAACCGCCAAAGGGTTCGCCCACCCGTAGCGCCACCACTTCGGCGTGATGCACGGCACAAACTACATTGCCCAGCATCACCAGCAACAAGACCAGCGCGAGAAGTTCCAGCTCCACCTTGCCAATGCCAAGCCAGGCCGCAATGCCCAGAAAAGGGGTTACAACAAAAAAGAGCGGGATACGATCTGTCGGTGTGACGGCCATATTACTTTGTTAAAATAAAATAATGGGTCATTCAAGCTGCCGCGCCAGGCCGGCCGCGCGGCAGCTTGTTTCAACGCTTCAGAACAGCAGGCCCTTCTTCAGCATGCCATGTACGCCCTTTTCGCCATTCACCGTCTGCGTCACGCGGAAATCCACCGCCAGCGAGCAGAACTGATAGGCATCGGCGTCTGAAAGATTGGTGCGCGAACAGATGAAGGCGATCATTTCCCTGAGCGCCTGCTTCATCGCCAAATCCAGATCTTCATTCATGCCCATGGTAATGAAATGGGTCTTGGTCTCGGCCCGGGGGAATTTCAGCACCGGGTCCTTGGCGCCGCCGCCCTTCACCACGGAAAGCTTGAAATGGCCGGTCAGGCAGATTTCCAGGGCATTGATGCAAACTTCGCCATCGCCCTGCACGCCATGGCCATCGCCCGCAGAAAACAGCGCGCCCTTGTTGAAAATGGGCAGGAACAGCGTGGTGCCTTCGGTCAATTCCTTATTGTCCAAATTGCCGCCAATGGCGCGCGGTTCCTTGGTATTCACCATGCCCCAATCGGGTGGCGGCGCCACACCCATGACGCCAAAGAAGGGGGCGAGCGGCAGATCCAGCCCGCCATCCTGCGGGCCGAAGGGCAGGCGGCAGGTCATGGCCTGCTTATTCACCGGAATATGCAGTGTGCGGCGATAGGGGAAATCTTCCGGCAGCGTACCAAACAATGGACGAAAGCCGCAAAAGCCCCAATCCGCGCCGAGTTCGATCTTTTCGATATCCACGCGCAAAGCATCGCCTGGCTCGGCGCCGCGCACTTCCACGGGGCCCGTGATGATATGCGCGCCAAGGCGGGGCAGCCTGGAGTGGATTTCGGAAATCGCCGGGTGCAGCGGCAGCCCCTTTTCGGGCCCGGGCATTACTTCCGGTCCGCCGGAGACACATTCCAGAATGACTGTCTCACCCGATGCGATGCTCGCCACCGGTGGGAAGGAAGCATCAAAGCCCCCCCAGCGACAGGTCGCGACAGAAGCGAGGATACGGGTAGCTTGCGACATCGATCTTTCCTCGAGGTTCAGAGCATTTTCAAGCCAAGTGGAATCACTTGGCTCTCCGGAAAATGCGACCAAACATGCATTTAGAGCCAGCCTTTGCGGCGGAAATAGAGAATGGGCAGAATGGACGAAACCACCATGAGCAAAAGCGCCAAAGGATAGCCCAGGGCCATTTTCAGTTCCGGCATGAATTCGAAATTCATGCCGTAGATGCTGGCAATCAACGTGGGCGGCATAAGTGCCACCGATGCCACGGTGAAGGTTTTGATGATGGCGTTCTGTTCGACATTGATCACGCCAAGCACAGCATCCAGCAGGAATTGTGCCTTGGAATTCAGAAAATTCGCGTGTTCCACCAGTGATCGCACATCGCGCACCAGCGTCTTGATCTGCGCTTGGTTTTCCTTGCGCACGGCGGTTGCTTTTTCGGCGCCAACAAAGGTCAGAATACGCGAAAGCCCGAGAAGGGTTTCTGAGGCGCGGGTGGTTACTTCCCCCACCTGACCCAGCGTGAACAGCGCATCCTTCAGCTTGTCATTGCGCCGCTGCATTTTGAAATCAGCTTGCGAAGCGCGAAAGGTGGATTGGCTCGCCTTATCCATATCGGCGCCGACTTTTTCCAGAATATCGGCGAGGCGATCCACTACCTGTTCAAACAAATGCAGCATCACGGCGTCGGAGGTTTGCAGCAAAGCGGGTTGGCGCTGCGCCCTGGCGCCAAATGCGGTGAAGGCGCGCGGTGTGGCGTAGCGCACCGTGACCAGTGTTGTATTGGTCAGCACAAAGCTGATGGGGGTGGAGCCATATTCGCCCGAATCGACGCCGTAGAGAAAATTGGCGGTCAGAAACAGAACGTCATCTTCGCGGTAAAGGCGTGATGAGCTTTCAATTTCCTGCATTTCTTCGCGCGTTGGAATTTCAAGCTGCAACCCGTTCTGCACCGCGCGTTCTTCATCGGCGGTGGGGTTAAGCAGGTCGATCCAGACCGCGCGGCGCAGATTCTCGGCCGTAGCGACCTCGGCCGCGGATTCCCTTGCCGCTTCCGGCAGGGCAGCGGTGATGTCGGAAATGGCGCCTTCGCGCACACGGCAGCGGCCATCCTCAACGGTCCAGGTTGTGAGCATGGCGCGGGCCCTCCACGCGGATTGACAGGCTAAACCCTCTTAACCCTGGCCCGGCAGCCTGAGAAGCTTTGAAAGTAACAGCCCGCGCTTCATGGCGCGGCACTGTGTCAGGAAGGCCGCCCGACCCCAGCTTCGAAAGGGGACGGGCCAGCCAAACTCTATGCCGCCTTAAGCGCCGGGGCGGGGGGTATTCTGCGCCGTGCTGGCCTGGGCCGTGGAAGACGCCGCGGCCGGACCCTGGATGCTGCCAGCCGGCTGGGTCTGACCCTGGGCCTGCGCCTCCATCGAGGCATCAGCCTGATCTTCCTTGATATTATGCTTGAAGGATTTAATGCCCTTGGCCAAATCGCCCATCAGCCCGCTGATCTTGCCGCTGCCGAAAAGCAGCAGAACGACCAGCAGAACCACAAGCCAATGCCAGATGCTAAAGGAACCCATTGCGACGCCTCAATTCCCAGTTGGAAGGGCCGGAGAGCCGGACCTTCGGAGCCTATGACATGGCGGCAACCTATTCGCCAAGGGGGCGCCGCGCAAATCCCCAAATGGTTCTTCTGGGTGGCCGCTGCAATGGGGCTTGAAACCCATTCCGCCTTGCACCACCTAAACTCCTATCCGGGCCCCTCTGGCGGGGGCCACCGCATTTTGGTGGCCTGCCGTGATGTCGGATCGTGCAACCCTGCGCGGTCTCGGCCCCCTATGGCTGTTCCGCGCTATAGGATGAGGTTTGGGGATGGATTTCCTGGTTTCTGAGTGGATGGGCAAGCCCTTCTGGATGTGGAAGGGCTTTCTGCTGATTGTGCTGATGCTGCTGGCCTTTGACCTTGGCGTGCTGAATCGCAAGGACAAGGAAATGGGCGTGGCGCAAAGCCTGTGGCTTTCTGCCTTTTATATCGCCTTTGCCATGCTCTACGGCGCTGGCATTTGGTGGGCCTATGAGGTTGGTGAATTGACCACGTCAGATGGCACCCATGCTGGCATTGCCTATTTTACGGGCTTTTTCATCGAAAAGGCGCTGTCCATCGACAATGTCTTCGTGATCAGCCTGATCTTTGGCTATTTCGCGATTCCGCGCCGCTACCAATATCGCGCGCTGGTCTGGGGCATTATCGGCGTGATTCTGCTGCGCGGCATCATGATCGCGGCAGGTGCGGCGCTGGTGCAGCAATATAGCTGGGTGCTTTATATCTTCGGCGCCTTCCTGATCGCGACTGGCATCAAAATGCTGGTGGTGCCGGAAGGGGAGCAGGATATCTCCAAGAACCCCGTGGTGCGCTTCATGCGCAAGCACATGCGCGTGACGGATGAACTCCATGGCCAGAAATTCTTTGTGCGCCAAATGGATGCGACCACGGGGAAGAACCTGGCCTTTGCCACGCCGCTATTCCTGGCGCTGGCGGTCATCAATATCGCCGATCTGATTTTCGCGGTGGATAGCGTGCCGGCGATTTTCGCCATCACGACCGATACCTTCATTGTCTATACCGCGAATATCATGGCGATCCTGGGCTTGCGCGCGCTCTATTTCGCACTGGCTGCCATGGTGCATCGCTTCCACTACCTGAAATATGCCTTGGCGCTGGTGCTGGTTTTCATCGGCGGCAAGATTTTCTGGAACCAGATGGTCGGCAAGCTTGATCCCGCCATTTCGCTTGGCGTCACGGCGCTGATCATTGCGGCCGGGATCTTCGTCTCGCTCTGGAAAACCCGTGGTCAGCAGCCGGAAAGCTGCTGAATGTTACCCGAGGTGCAGTTCAAAAGGCTGCACCTCAACAAATTCATCATCGGCGCTGGTGCCATCCTTCCACATGAAGACAGCGAAGCGCGCTTCGCCGTCAAAGACGGTGGATGGGTGGTGCCAGACATTGGCCCCGTAGGTGACCCCTTGATCAGGCCGCGCCAGAAAGGCGCGCGCCTTTTCCATATCCGGCTTGCCATCCGCCCCATGGGGGGCCACCAGCACAAGCCAGCGCCCCGCTTCCATGGGGATGAAGGATTGTGAGGAAAATTCATGCCTTTCCATGGTGGTGGAAGCAAAAGGCGCTGATTTCGGCAAGGCGCGGGTGAAGGAAAGGCTGGGGCTGGCGCCGCCACGACGATTTTCCAAAACCTTGTCTATGTAAGCCCGGCCCGGCGTGGCAGGGCTTTGCAGCACTTCCCCGAAAGGGGCAAAGGCTTCGGCGGTCAGGGGTTCGGTGGTGATGCGGCGCATGGGGTGGCTTTCGGTTTGATGTGCGCCACCAAAGCCGCGCCAGGCGCACCTGTCCAGCCCGCATTTCTGCCTGATTTTTGCGCAGGAATTGCCTGCGCGCGCGGCATTTGGAGGCGGGGGCTTGGCGTGGTTAATCTCGCGCCATGAATGCCAGCGCCCTTACTCAACCTCGCCATCAGCGCTCTCGCGGGCGGTTGGATTTGGATTACGCGCTGCATGAAGGGCGCACGATGCTGGGCGGGCTTTATCAATCACCCCCTATGCGCGCCCTTTTCCCCGACCCTGAGGCAGATGAGGCGCCAATCTGCGCCTTGGTGAATACCGCAGGCGGCTTGGCCGGCGGCGATAGGGTGGAAATCGCGCTCAGCCTTGGTGCCGGGGCGCGGGCTAGCTTTTCCACCCCGGCGGCGGAGAAAATCTATCGCAGTCTTGGCCCGGCGACCGAGATTTCCGTCTCGCTCGAAGCTGGCCCCGGCGCGGTGTTTGAGTGGATTCCGCAGGAAACCATTCTGTTCGAAGGCGCACGCCTGCAACGGAGCATGCGGGCGGATATTGCCGAAGATGCCACGCTGCTGATGGCCGAAGCCCTGGTTTTTGGCCGCGCCGCGCGGGGCGAGACCTGGCGGCGTGGCGCGCTGCAGGATTCCTGGCGCATCCAGCGCGGCGGCAAGCTGCTTTGGGCCGATGGGCTGGCGCTGGAGGGTGATTTCGCCGCTGAATTTGCCAACCCCTTCGGCTTTGCTGGCGCGGAAGCTATGGGCAGCCTGGTGCTGGCCGGCCCGCTGGCCGCGCCCGATTTGCGCGATGCGCTCCGCGAAGATGGCGCTTTGGCCAGCCTGGTGCGGCCCGGCCTGCTCATTACACGCTGGCTGGGCAGTGCGGTTGCGGTGCGGGAAGGGCTAGGTGAGGCGATTTGCCGCCTACGGCCAGCGCTTGGCCTGCCCGCGCGTCTGCCCCGCCTATGGACGACATGAAACGAGCACAGCCATGATGGCACAGCGATTGCGGAACCCAACGCCATGAACCTGACCCCGCGCGAAAAAGACAAGCTGATGATTTCCATGGCCGCGATCGTGGCGCGACGGCGCCTGGAACGCGGCCTGAAAATGAACTTCCCCGAAGCCGTGGCGTTGATCACGGATTTCGTGGTGGAAGGGGCGCGCGATGGCCGCAGCGTCGCGGAATTGATGCGTGATGGCGCAACGGTGCTGACGCGTGATCAGGTGATGGAAGGCATCGCCGAGATGCTCCATGAAATCCAGGTGGAAGCGACCTTCCCGGATGGCACCAAGCTGGTGACGGTGCATCAGCCCATTCGCCCGGCGGTGGCGAAGAGGCCCAGCGCAAAAGCGAAGCCTGCCGCCAAGGCCAAGGCGAAGGCCGCGCCAAAAGCCAAAGCCAAACCGAAAGCCGCCGCCAAGCCAAAAGCTACCACCAAGCCGAAGGCCAAAGCCGCTAAGAAACCCGCCAAGCCCAAACCCAAGGCGAAACCAGCCAGCAAGAAGGGAGGCCGCAAATGATCCCCGGCGAAATCATCACCGCCCCCGGCGATATTGCACTCAATGCCGGGCGCGATGCGGTGGAAATCACGGTGGCCAATAAGGGCGACCGCCCGGTGCAAGTGGGCAGCCATTACCATTTCGCGGAAACCAATCCGCTGCTCGATTTTGATCGCGCCAAGGCGCGCGGCTGCCGGCTGGATATTGCCGCCGGCACGGCAGTGCGTTTTGAACCGGGGCAAACGCGCAAGGTGCGGCTGATCCCCTTTTCAGGCGCGCGTGTCATCCATGGTTTTCGCGGCGAAACGGAAGGGGCGGTCTGACCCATGGCAACGAAGCTCTCTCGCGCCGCCTATGCTGGCATGTATGGCCCAACAGTGGGCGACCGTGTGCGCCTGGCTGATACGGAAATCTTCATCGAGGTTGAAAAAGATTTCACCACCTATGGCGAGGAAGTGAAATTCGGCGGCGGCAAGGTGATCCGTGATGGCATGGGCCAATCTCAGGTCACGCGCGCCCAAGGTGCCATGGATACCGTGATCACCAATGCGCTGATCCTGGATCATTGGGGCGTGCTGAAAGCCGATATCGGGCTGCGCGGCGGGCGGATTGCCGCGATTGGCAAGGCGGGCAATCCCGACACGCAACCGAATGTGGACATCATCATCGGGCCGGGCACGGAAATCATCGCCGGTGAAGGGCGCATCCTGACCGCGGGTGGGCTTGATGTGCATATCCATTTCATCTGCCCACAGCAGATCGAAGAAGCGCTGGCATCCGGCATAACCTCCATGTTCGGGGGCGGCACCGGCCCGGCGCATGGCACGCTTGCCACCACCTGCACGCCCGGCCCTTGGCATATGGAGCGTATGTTGCAGGCCGCCGAGGGCTTTCCGATGAACCTTGGCTTCCTCGGCAAGGGCAATGCGGCGCTGGCAGCGGGTTTGGAAGAACAAATCCGTGCCGGGGCTTGCGGGCTGAAACTGCATGAGGATTGGGGCACTACACCGAAAGCGATTGATACCTGCCTTTCAGTGGCGGATGAGATGGATATTCAGATCGCCATCCATACCGATACGCTGAATGAAAGCGGCTTTGTCGAGGAAACCATCAAGGCCATTCGCGGCCGCACCATCCAGGCCTTCCATACCGAAGGTGCCGGTGGCGGCCATGCGCCGGATATCCTGCGCCTGGTGGGGGAAGCGGGTGTGCTGCCTTCTTCCACCAACCCCACCATGCCTTACACGGTGAATACGGTGGATGAGCATTTGGATATGCTCATGGTCTGCCACCACCTCGATCCGCGCATTGCGGAAGATGTGGCCTTTGCCGAAAGCCGCATTCGCAAGGAAACCATCGCGGCAGAAGATATTCTGCATGATATCGGCGCCATCAGCATGATGTCGTCTGACAGTCAGGCTATGGGCCGTGTGGGTGAGGTGATTATCCGCACCTGGCAGACCGCGCACAAGATGAAGGTGCAGCGCGGGCGCCTGCCGGAAGAAAAGGGCGATAATGATAACACGCGCGCCAAGCGCTATATCGCCAAATACACGATCAATCCGGCGATTGCGCAGGGCGTTTCCGATCATGTCGGCAGTATCGAAGTTGGCAAGATTGCCGATCTGGTGATGTGGACGCCGGCCTTCTTTGGCGTGAAGCCGGATATGGTGTTGAAGGGCGGCACGATTGCCATGGCGCTGATGGGGGACCCCAATGCTTCCATCCCCACGCCGCAGCCCGTGCATTACCGCCCGATGTTTGGCAGCTATGGGCGCTCTCGGCTGGTTTCTGCCGTGACTTTCGTGAGCGGTGCGGCGCTGCAAGCCGATATTGCGGGCCGTTTCGGGCTTTCGCGCGAATTGCTGGCGGTGCGCAATTGCCGCGGCGGGATCAGCAAGCGCAGCATGGTGCATAATGGCACGCTCCCGAAAATCGAGGTTGATCCCGAAACCTATGAGGTGCGCGCCGATGGCGTGTTGCTGGTCTGCGAACCCGCCAAAGTGCTGCCCATGGCGCAGCGTTATTTCATGTTTTGAGGCTTGTCTGACATGACCGAATCTCTCCCTCGCGCCATTCAAGTGCTGCCCGCTGGCGGTTGGGTGGAACGCACCGCCCGCCATCGGGTGACGCTCGATTTCGATGACCGTTTCCGCCGCCGTAAGCGCTATATCGCGGAAGATGGTTTTGCCTTTCTGCTGGATCTGGAAGAAGCCACCGCGCTCCGCCAAGGCGATGGGCTGCTGCTGGAAGGCGGCGGTGTCATTCTGGTGCAGGCCGCGCCTGAGCCCTTGATTGAAGTCACCGCCGAAACGCCAGAACGGTTGGCGCGTTTGGCATGGCATCTCGGCAATCGGCATTTGCCGACGCAGATTGAAGGCAGCCGGATTTTGATCCGCAAGGATCACGTGATTGAAGCCATGTTGAAGGGCTTGGGTGCGCAATTGGCCCATGTGGAAGCGGCCTTCGATCCGGAAGGCGGCGCTTATGGCGAACATAATCGCCATCCGGGGCATCATCACCACCATCATGGCGATGGTGATCATGACCATCATCATGGCGATGGAAACCACCACCATCACCACTAGGAAAAAACCCGAAGCGCCTGAGGCGCAGCAGGCGCTGTATCGGCTGCTGACTTGGCTTTCGCCGGCCTATCCGGTGGGCGCCTATACCTATAGCCATGGGTTGGAAGCGGCGGTGGAAGCGGGCAGCGTGGCCAAGCGCGATGGCTTGATCGCCTATGTCTCGGCGGCGCTGCGGCTAGGCGCCGGGCGGGTGGATGGCGCCTTGCTGGTGGCCGCGCATCGCGCCATGGTGAAGGGCGATGACAAGGCCTTGGACGAGGTCGCGGCGCTGGGTGCTGCCTGGCGCGGCACGGCAGAGACCGCTTTGGAAGCGGAAGCGCAAGGCACCGCCTTTACCAGCGTGACATTGGCCGCCTGGCCCACACCACGCTTCGCGGCCTTTGCCGCGCGCCATCCGCGCCAGCTTGCCCATGCGGTGGCCTTTGGAGCGGCGGCTGCGGAACAGGGCATTGCGGCGCGTGATGCGGCCTTCGCCTTTCTGGCGGCTTTCGCGGCGAATTTGGTCTCTGCCGGGGTGCGGCTGGTGCCGCTCGGCCAAACCGATGGCCAGCTTGCCATCGCCGCCTTGCAACCCAGCGTGGCCGCCGCCGCTGAGGCCGCGCTGACCGCTGATCTCGCCCGGCTTGGCACGGCGGCGCCGATGCTTGATATCTTTTCCCTGCGTCATGAGACGCAATACACAAGGTTGTTCAGATCATGAGCACATCGCAGCATGGCCCGTTTCGCGTTGGCATTGGTGGCCCGGTTGGGTCCGGCAAAACCGCGTTGGTGGATCGCCTCTGTAAACATATGCGCGACCATTACGATATCGCAGTCATCACGAATGATATTTACACGCGCGAAGATGCGGAATTCCTGACACGCTCCGGCGCCTTGGTGCCGGAACGCATCGCGGGGGTGGAGACCGGCGGTTGCCCGCATACCGCGATCCGCGAAGATGCCTCCATCAACCTCGCCGCCGTGCATGATATGGCGACGAAATTCCCAAAGCTTGAAATCCTGTTCATTGAAAGCGGCGGTGATAATCTGGCCGCGACCTTCAGCCCGGAATTGGCGGACCTGACCATCTATGTGATTGACGTTTCAGCCGGCGATAAAATCCCGCGCAAGGGCGGGCCGGGGATTACGCGGAGCGACTTGTTGGTAATCAACAAGATTGATCTGGCGCCGCTGGTGGGCGCTGATCTTTCTGTGATGGATCGCGATGCGCGCAAGATGCGCAATGCGCGGCCCTTCATCTTCACCAATCTGAAGGCGCTGCAAGGCGTTGCCGAAATCGCCGATTTCATCGTCCAGCAAGGCGGCATTACGCCAAGGGCCGCGGCATGAAGGCGCCGCGCCATGTCATCATCCTCGGCATGGGGTTGATGGGCTGCGATATCGCGGCGATTTTCCTGAAAGGCGGCTGGCGCGTGAGCGCAGTGGAAACGGCGCGGGATCGTTGGCCGGCGGCCCAAGCACGCGTGGCGCAATCCATCACGCAGCTTGATGGTGGTCCCGCGCTTGCTGCTGGCCTTACCTTATTCGATGACATGAAGGCGCCCGATTACGCATCGGCCGAAGCGGTGATTGAAGCCGTGCCGGAACGGCTTGACCTGAAGCGCAAGGTCTTTGCGGAACTTGATGCGCTGGTGCCCGCAGGCATCCCAATCGCGTCCAATGCATCCGGCTATCGCATCACCGATATCGCGGGCGATCTGCCGGGCCGCGCGCGCTGCGCGAATTTGCATTTCTTCCTGCCCGCCCATCTGGTGCCGGGCGTCGAAGTGGTGCGCGGCGAATATACGGAACAGGCGGTGTGCGATATTCTCGCCGACATCATGGCGGGTCTTGGCCGCAAGGTCATTCGCGTGGCCAAGGATGTGCCGGGATTTCTCGCCAATCGCATCCAGCATGCGCTGATGCGCGAAGCCTTTTCGGTGATTGATCAGGGGCTCGCGACGGCTGAGGATGTGGATAATGCCGTGCGCTACGCCTTCGGCTTTCGCTATGTCGCGGCGGGGCCGATCCTGCAAAAGGAATTGGCGGGGCTTGAGACGCAGTTGGAAGCGGGGCGCACCATCTACCCCTCGCTCAACAATAGCCCAGACCCAAGCCCTGGCCTCGCGCGCCTTGTCGCTGATGGCAAGCTTGGTCCCAAAACCGGGGAGGGGTTTCGCCCCTGGTCGGCTGAGAAAACCGCCAAGGAACGCGCCCGTTATGAAAAGGCGTTGTTGGCGGCGGCGCGCATTCTGCGTGATGAGGAAGCGTGAGATATCGCAAAGGTGAAGTGACGGGCGATCCTGCCCGCGCCATCTTCGCGCATGATTTTCGCGACCAAGCCAAAGGCGCGTTTCGAAAACCGCGCTGAAGCGGGACACTGCCTTGCGCCTTTGCTTGCGGCGCGTGGTTATACCGCACCTGTCGTTTACGCACTGCCGCGCGGTGGCGTGCCCGTTGCCATTCCCATCGCTGAGGCCTTGGGCGCCCCGCTTGATCTTATCCTGGTACGCAAACTTGGCGTGCCCTGGCAGCCCGAATTGGGGTTTGGCGCTGTCGCTGAAGGCTTGGATCAGCCTGTCATCAATCAGGAAGTAGTCGCCCATGCTGCCCTGACAGAGGCGGATATGGCGCCGGTGATCGCGCGCGAAAGGGTTGAACTCACGCGGCGCGCCGCGCTTTACCTGAAGGGCCGCGCCCGGCTGGACCCGAAGGGGCGTATCGCCATTTTAGTGGATGATGGGCTTGCCACCGGCATCACCGCGCGCGCAGCCTTGGAAGCGCTACGCAAGCGCGGTGCGGCGCTGTTGGTGCTGGCCGTGCCGGTGGCCGCACCGGACAGCATGGCCGCGTTGCAGGACGCAGCCGATGAAGTGATTGCCCTGGAAACTGAGGGTTTCCACGGCGGCATCAGCGCATCCTATGCTGATTTTCATCAACTCAGTGATGCCGAAATGATGGCGCTTTTGGCGCCACCGGTCTGATCAGGCTGCGCGCTGCGGGCGCACCGCCAGCACTTCGCGCAAACGCTGCAAGCGCGCGCGGGCATTATCGCCAAGTTCTTCATCCGGCCCCGCCACGGTTTCCACCGCCTTCAGTGCCTTACGGCGGGAAGCCGCATCCGGCAGCAAAGCGGTCAGTGTCTTGATCGCTTCTTCCGGGAAAAGGGTCGCGATCATGGTCTGGTCACGAATGACACCCATGCGATCAGCCGCGGTCATTTGCGCAAAAGGCGCTTCGGTGGTCAGCAATTGATTGGACCGCGCCAGGCGTGAACGGCGCACCGCGCCACGCGCATCCGCCAGCAGGATCATCATGCGGATCACTGCCTCCGCATAGCCACCGACAGAAAGTTTCGCCTCAGCCTCAGCGCGTTGTGGCGCATCGGTGGCCACCGAATCCCGCGCGGTCGC
>CAIMVB010000202.1 GCA_903844785.1 uncultured Rhodospirillales bacterium
CAATATCCTGTCCGTCGGGGCAGGCAATGATACCGCTTCGGGCGAGGCCGGTGATGACCAGCTTGAAGGTGGTGCGGGCAATGACAGCCTTTCTGGCGGCAGCGGCAATGACCAACTCCTTGGGGGCGATGGCGATGACCGTTTGAATGGTGGTATCGGGAATGACGTCCTGAACGGCGGCGCCGGTAACGACACCATTGGCGGTGATGCCGGCTTTGATTGGGTCAGCTACGCGGATGCCGCAGGTGCGGTGAATGTCAATCTCAGCAGCGGCATCGTGACTGGCGCTGCGGGCAATGACAGGCTTTCGAATATTGAAGCCGTCCTTGGCAGCAGCTTTGCCGATAACCTGCGCGCCGGCAGTGTCCGGGGTCAGATCCTGGATGGTGGTGATGGCGCCGACACAGTGCTTGCCGGGTCCGGCTGGGTGCAGGAAATTTTCGGTGGTGCTGGCGCCGATAGCCTCAGGGCCGGCACCGGCGGTTCGCAAACCTTATCGGGCGATGCCGGGGATGACACGCTGGTTGGCGGCCAGCTTCTTCTGGCTGGGGACGGGGCGGATAGCCTTGTCGGCAGCAATGTCAGCTTCCAACTCATGATTGCTGGCGCTGGGGATGATACACTTGCCGCCGGAAGCGCGGATTTCCTGAGCATGCTCGGCGGAGAGGGTGCCGATATTCTGCGCGGCGGGAGTGGTTGGTTGCAGATCCTCGCCGGGGATGAAGGCGATGATACGGTGATTGCCGGCACTGGCACCGACCAAAACCTGGATGGTGGTGATGGCGCCGATTACCTGCAGGGCAGCAGCAATAATGATTTCCTGAACGGTGGCGCCGGCAATGACCTGATGAATGGCGGCGGCGGGAGTGATGAATTTACCTTCAATGCCGTGCTTGGCGCCAGCAATGTCGATACGATCCAGAATTATAATGCCAGTGAAGATACTATTGTGCTGGATAGCGCCATCTTCACGGGCATTGCGGATCTTGGTGAATTAAACGCGGGCGCCTTCCATATCGGGACATCGGCCGCTGATGCCGATACCCGAATCATCTACGATAGCGCCACGGGTGCGGTATTCTACGATGCCGATGGCAGCGGCGCCGAAGCGGCTGTGCATTTCGTCACGCTTACCGGCGTGATTGGCGAAATCAACAGCGCTGACTTCCTTATCGTCTGAAGCAGCCTAAGGCTTTGGCGGAACAGCGTTGCGGTTCCGTCATTAAATAGCAGTTGATCAAAGGCGTGATCCGGCTTTGTCGGGTCACGCCAATTTTGCAGCTAAGCGGCCTATGCGCCGCTGGATTGACAACCCCAAGACCGTCTGGCGTTTTGATCGAATAAGTTTCCAGACTATCTGCCCCGCCGACGCGCACTATTGTCCATGCCGGCGCAAGAAGCGGATAGTAGCGGGTACCGAGTGCCCCTTCACTTGGGGCCGCGTAAGGGAGCCCAGGCGGGATATGTCTTCAGTTTCCACACCATCACCCATGGGCGCGCAGGAATGGGCCATGCTGATCGCGCTTTCCTTGCTGTGGGGTGGCTCCTTTTTCTTCAATGGTGTTGCGGTGAAGGAATTGCCTTCCCTCACCATCGTATTGGCCCGCGTGAGCATTGCGGCAGTGACGCTCTGGACAGTACTTACGCTGCTAAATATCCGCATGCCACGCATGAAGGGTCTTTGGCCTGCTTTTTTCGGCATGGGGCTTCTGAACAACGCGGTTCCCTTCACGCTATTCGTTTGGGGGCAGCACCATATCGCGAGTGGCTTGGCCGCCATCCTCAACGCCACTACGCCGCTTTTCACAGTGCTGGTCGCGCATTTTCTGACGCGGGATGAAAAACTGAGCGCGGGTAAGATGGCTGGCGTAGTGCTGGGTTTTTTTGGGTTGATCCTCATGCTTGGGGCCGAATTGCTCTCGGGCTTGGGGACTGGGCTTATGGCGCAATTGGCATGCCTTGCAGCAGCCATTTCCTATGCCTTTGCCGGTGTGTTCGGGCGCCGTTTCAAACGCATGGGTGTGCCGCCCTTGGCGACCGCGACTGGCCAGGTAACCGCTTCAAGCCTGGTGATGCTGCCGCTTGTGCTGGTGGTGGATAATCCCTGGACCCTGGCGCTACCGAGTAGCGGCACCTGGGCCGCACTAATCGCCATTGGCGTGGCTTCGACCGCGCTCGCCTATATTCTCTATTTCCGCATCCTTGCGGCGGCCGGCGCTACCAACCTGCTGCTGGTGACCTTTCTCATTCCCATCAGCGCCATTCTGCTGGGCAGTATGCTGCTCGGCGAAAGCCTGGAGAAGAAGCACTTCGTCGGCATGGGGATGATCGGTTTAGGCTTGTCCTTGATTGATGGGCGCATCGTGGCCCGCTTAAGGACGCCGCAGCGAAAATAGTGATCCAACAAAAAAGGGCGGCCCCGAAGGACCGCCCCCATTTCTTCGCGTGGTGCGCGATGGATCAGAAATCCATCCCGCCCATGCCGCCACCCGGCGGGCCACCGGCCGGCGCGCCCTTCGGTTCCGGACGTTCAGCCACCATCGCTTCGGTGGTGATCAGCAAGGAAGCGACAGAAGCCGCATCCTGCAGCGCGGTACGGACAACCTTGGTCGGGTCAATGATGCCGGCCACGACCAGATCCTTGTACTCGTCCTTCTGGGCGTCATAGCCGTGGGTATAGGTGCTGTCGCGCAGCACTTCACCCGCGATCACGGCGCCGTCCTTGCCGGCGTTTTCAGCGATCTGCTTCAAGGGCGCCTGGATGGCGCGGCGGATGATTTCAATCCCCACCTGCTCATCATTGTTCGCACCCTTGACGCCGCCCAGGTTCGTGGAAGCGCGCAGCAGCGCAACACCACCACCCGGCACGATGCCTTCTTGAACGGCAGCGCGGGTCGCATGCAGCGCGTCGTCCACGCGGTCCTTGCGCTCCTTCACTTCCACTTCGGTGGAACCACCGACGCGGATCACAGCAACGCCACCGGCGAGCTTCGCCAGGCGTTCCTGCAGCTTTTCACGGTCGTAGTCCGAAGTGGTTTCTTCGATCTGCGCCTTGATCTGCTCGCAACGGCCAGAGATTTCTTCCTTCGCACCAGCGCCATCGACGATGGTGGTGTTTTCCTTCTCAATGCGCACCATCTTGGCGCGACCGAGCTGGGCCAGCGTGACGCTTTCCAGCTTGATGCCAAGATCTTCGCTGATCACTTCACCACCGGTCAGGATCGCGATGTCTTCCAGCATCGCCTTGCGACGATCACCGAAGCCAGGCGCCTTCACGGCCGCGATCTTCAGGCCACCGCGCAGCTTGTTGACCACGAGGGTCGCCAGCGCTTCGCCTTCCACATCTTCGGCCACGATCACGAGCGGACGGCCGGACTGCACAACCGCTTCGAGCAGCGGCAGCATCGGCTGAAGCTGAGACAGCTTCTTTTCGAAGATCAGGATGTACGGATTGTCCATTTCCGCGATCATCTTTTCCGCATTCGTGATGAAATACGGGGAGACATAGCCGCGGTCGAACTGCATGCCTTCAACGACATCAAGTTCGGTCTGGATGGACTTGGCTTCTTCAACCGTGATCACGCCTTCATTGCCGACCTTTTCCATGGCCTGGGCAATCATTTCGCCGATCTCGGATTCGCCATTGGCAGAAAGCGTGCCAACCTGCGCCACTTCGGCAGAAGTGGTGATCTTGCGCGTCTTGGATTCAAGCTCGGCCACGACATGGG
>CAIMVB010000203.1 GCA_903844785.1 uncultured Rhodospirillales bacterium
CGATGGCGCGCTGGTCCAGGAAGATGGCGTCATTACCGCAATCGGCACTTATGATGATTTGCGCCGCAAGCACCCCAGCCTGCCGGTCATCGGATCTGGTCGGGAAATCATGCTGCCGGGCTTCGTCAATGCCCATCACCATGTTGGGCTGACGCCACTGCAATTGGGTTCCCCCGATATGCCGCTGGAGCTTTGGTTCGTCACGCGCATGGTGGCGCGTAACGTCAATCCTTACCTGGATACGCTTTATTCCGCCTTTGAGATGATCGGTTCCGGCATCACCACCGTGCAGCATTTGCATGGCTGGGCGCCCGGCAAGCTGCCTGATGTGGAAAAGCGCGCTGGTGAGATTATCCGCGCCTATGAAGATATTGGGATGCGCGTATCCTACTGCTTCGCGCTGCGTGATCAGAACCGGCTGGTCTATCAGGCGGATCAGGATTTCATCGCCAGCCTGCCCGCTGAATTGCAAGGCCCGATGCAGCGCTGGTTTGACCGCTTCCAGCTTTCGCTCGAAGACAATCTGGACCTGTTCCGCACCCTGCATGGCAGCCACAACGCCAAGCGCCGCGTGCGCGTGCAACTGGCGCCGGCCAATCTGCATTGGTGTTCCGACAAGGCCCTGGCCGCGATGGCGGAGCTTTCACGCAGCCATGATGCGCCGATCCACATGCATTTGGTGGAAACCGCCTATCAGAAGGAATATGCGCGCCGCCGCGGTGGCGGCACGGCGGTGGAATATCTTGATCGCTTCGGCTTGCTTGGGCCGAATATGACGCTCGGCCATGGTGTCTGGCTGAATGAGAAGGATATTGATCGCGTCGCTGAAACCGGCACCTGCATTTGCCACAACTGCTCTTCCAATTTCCGCCTGCGATCCGGTGTGGCGCCGCTCAATCGATTTGAAGCCAAGGGCATCAATACCGCGATCGGGCTGGATGAAGCCGGCATCAATGATGACCGCGATATGCTCCAGGAATTGCGCCTGGTGCTGCGCGCCCATCGCGTGCCCGGCATGGGCGATGATGACGTGCCAGGCATGGGCCAGGTGCTACGTATGGCGACGGTGGGTGGTGCCCGCACCACATCCTGGCGCGAAAGCCTTGGCACGCTGGAAGTGGGGAAGGGGGCGGATTTGTCGCTGATTGATTGGGACAGCCTTGCCTATCCCTATCTGGATGACCTGACCCCAACGCTGGATGCCGTGGTGCAGCGCGCCAAGGCAAGCGCGGTGCGCGCCGTGATGTGCGATGGCGAAGTGATCTATCAGGAAGGCCGCTTCACCCGGGTAGATCGCGATTCGGCGCTGAAGGCGCTGCATGATGATCTGTCCCGCGCGCTGGCGGATGATGAGGTGGAACGGCGGAAGCTCTCCAAGGCTTTGCTGCCCCATGCCAAGCGCTTTTATGCCGAATATATTGATCCTTCCCGGCACGAACCCTTCTATCGGCCGAGTTCGCGGGTGTGAAATGCCGGGCAGGGGCCGTCCACCCGTAACAAGAGCTTGACCTTGGCCCCGGGCGGCGGAAGAGATGTTGTCATGCATTCCCGCCGCCTTTTGCCGATTCTATGCGCCCTGCTGCTGGCAGCGCCGGCTTTTGGGCAATCAAACCTGGGCGGGTCGCAGAATGTGCCGCCGCCGCGCCAATCCGCGCCTGCCCCGGCACCCACACAACGGCCTGAGGCGCGCCCGCCCGTGGTCAAGCCGCCAGCCAAGCCCCAGGCAACACAGCGCAATACTCAAACCCAGCAACGCCCTGCGGCACAACAGCAACGCCCCGCCGGGCAGCCACAGGCCGGGCAAGGTAATCGCGCCGCTGCGGGCGCCGCGGCCGGGGTGGCCGCCGGCGCGGCTGCTGGTGCTGCTGCCTCCGCAGCCACCAGGCCCGCCGAACCTGCTGCCCCCCCACCCCCTCCAGCCCCCACTACTGGTTCCGTCACCGGCCTGCCGCTGCCGCGTTTTGCCGCGCTCCGTTCGGATGAAGTGAATATGCGCAGCGGTCCCGGCACGCGCTTCCCCATTGAATGGACCTATCAGCGCCGCGAATTACCGGTGGAAATCACCCGTGAATTCGAACTCTGGCGCCGCATCCGCGACCCGGAAGGCACCGAAGGCTGGGTGCATCAATCAACACTCATGGGCCGGCGTTCCTTTGTGGTGCGGGGCGCACCGGGGTCTGAGGTCATGTTACGCCGCCGCGCGGAAGACCAAGCGAGCCCCGTTGCGCGGCTGCGCCCCGGCGTTGTGGGCAGGCTTCGCGCTTGTGAGCCCGCAAACCCCTGGTGTGAGGCGCAGATCGGCGAGTATCGCGGCTTCGTCAAACGCACCGATATCTGGGGCGTGGGCACTTCTGAGGAAGTAAAATAACGCCCCTTTCCCGCGCTGTGCTTTCCAGATTAAGCTTTCGCCATGACCGAGGAATCACCCAACCGCGCCATCCACGATATTGGTGGGATCGCGCGCTTCCGCTGCACCCCTGTCGAACATGATGAGGCGCCGCCCGATGCCTTCGGCAAAAAGGTGGATGCCATTCGGCAACTCCTGGCGCAGAAGAAGATGATGACGGTGGATGAACTCCGCCGCGGCATCGAAAGCATCCCGCAGGATGAATATTTCGCGCTTGGCTATTACGAACGCTGGTTGCGTTCCATCGC
>CAIMVB010000204.1 GCA_903844785.1 uncultured Rhodospirillales bacterium
GATGCGCGGCGGCACCAGCCGTGGACCTTATTTCCTGCGCCATGATCTGCCGGAAGATCGCGACGCCATGGGGCACGTGCTGTTGGCCGCCATGGGATCACCAGATGCGCGCCAGATTGATGGGCTTGGTGGGGCGACAACGCTCACCAGCAAAGTCTGCATCGTCTCCCGCGCTGCCGCCGGTGAAGCGCAGCAGGTGGATTATTTGTTCGCGCAGGTTTCCGTGGATCGCGCCTTTGTGGATTGGGGGCCGACTTGCGGCAATATGCTGGCAGGCGTTGGGCCCTTCGCGATTGAAAGCGGGCTGGTGACAGCGGAAGAAGGCGAAACACGCGTGATGATCCGCGCAGTGAATACCGGCGCCTTGATTGAAGCCGTGGTGCAAACGCCAGGTCAGCGCGTGAATTATGAAGGCGATACCGCGATTGCCGGCGTACCCGGCACCGCCGCACCGATTGTGCTGAATTTCGCCGATGCGGTGGGTGGCGCGACCGGCAAGTTGATGCCGACTGGTAATGCCATTGACGTGATTGATGGTGTGGAAGTCACCTGCCTTGATATCTGCATGCCGGTGGTCATTGCCCGCGCGCGGGATTTCGGCAAAACCGCGCGCGAAACCGCGAAGGAATTGGATGCCGACAAGGCATTCATGGCGTGCATTGAAGCCATTCGCCGCAAGGCGAGCCTGGCCATGGGCATGGGCGATGCGGAAGGCCGCGTCATTCCGAAATTCGCCATCATCGCGGAACCGGCGGGCGATCAGGGTGGCGTGGCCGCGCGCTATTTCACGCCGCTTGCCTGCCATGAAGCCATGGCGGTGACGGGCGGGATTTGCATCGCAAGCGCTTGCGTGCTGCCGGGCACGGTGGCCGAGGGCGTTGCAAAAATCACCGGCGCGGACCGGGAAACCGTGGTGCTGGAACACCCGACCGGCAGCATGGAAGCGGTGATCACTTCCACCCGCGCGGCGGATGGTTCGCGGGAGATCATTTCCGGCGGCACGCTGCGCACCGCGCGCCGCCTGATGGCGGGCGAGGTTTATGTCCCCGCCCGCGCCTGGGAATAGCCTAGGTTAGTCCTAACGTGATCCGCTTTGGCGGATCACGTTAGGCTTGCTTTTGCCCGGCTGATTCACGGCTTTGGCCTTCAGCCTCCGCCGATCAGACGGGGTTTGTTTTGCGCGGCTGATTCACGGCTTTGGCCTTCGGCCTCCGCCGATCAGACGCGCTGGGCCATCCCACGCATAAACGTCTCGCGGAAGCGGATCGGGTCGCGGTCCGTTTGCGTCTTGCCGGGTTCATTATCAATGCGCGCGGCAATCACATGCGGGCCATCGGTGGTCAGCGCGCGATCAATCAGCGCATCGAATTCCGCCTCATCCGCGGCCCAATGGGCGGAAGCAATGCCGGATGCGCGCGCAATGCCAATCAGATCCGTCCCTGCCTGCGCCGCCGGTGTGCCCTGGCCGCCGGTGATCTGATAGATGCCGTTATCCCAGATCACGACAATCAGATTTTTCGGCGCTTGGGCTGCGATGGTGGAAAGGCAGCCCAATTGCATCAGCAGCGACCCATCGCCTTCGAGCGCGAAAACGCGCCGTTCCGGCTGAGCAATCGCAACACCCATGGCAATGGGTGCGGCAAGGCCCATGCTGCCCAGCATGTAGAAATTCTCGGCGCGATGGCCGGCAGCCCATAAATCCCAATTGGAATTGCCGATGCCGCCAATCACGGCTTCCTGCTTGGTGAGCTTGCCCACCACGCGCTTGGTCAGCGCGGCGCGGTTCATCACCTGCGTATTGCGACGATCTTCCATGATCAGCGCCCCCCGGTCAGCAGCGGTGAAAGGATAAGGCAGGCCGGCCAGCGCGTGGCAAAGGCCTGGCGCATGGTGCGGCCCGCGATGAAGGCGGCTTCATCCAGCCTGGTCATCGTGTGGTGTTCAATGCCCATGCTGTCCAGGATCGGGCGCATGGTGCGGCAGACAATGGCCTGCCCGGGATTGAATTCGCCCAGCGTGCCGCGTTCGCTCACGATCATCAGCACGGGAATCTGGCTGGCGACCGCAAGGGAAGCCAGCACATTGGGCAGGGTGGCGAAGCCCGAGGTCTGCATCAGCACAATGCCGCGCATTCCGGCCATGGCCGCGCCGGCCACAATGCCGATCGCTTCTTCCTCACGCGCGGCGGCGAAGGTGGTGAAATAGGGATCGGCGTGGCAGCCTTCGATCAAGGGGCGCAGCACATTATCCGGCACATAGGTAACGAGCCGAACATCGTTATCCTTAAGGGCCTGGCGGACAATGCCATGCCAGCTTGGCGCGCTTTCAGCGGCACTCGACATGATGGGCGTTTACTCCGTTGGAATGAGAAAAACCGAGTCTATGGTGAAGCTGTGCGCGCGCCAAGCGTGGAATCGTTCAGGGCACGGGCACATCCAGCAGCCACGCCGTCGCGGGGAAGGCGATGGAGGCGATGATGGTGGTAAACAGCACGGCGGCGGAGGCTTCCTCAACGCCCACGCCCTGGCGTTGCGCCA
>CAIMVB010000205.1 GCA_903844785.1 uncultured Rhodospirillales bacterium
GAAACCAGCGACCATAAACCCCCATCGAGGCATCAAAGATGCGCTGCGGCGCGCGGTCCCAATCAATGCCCCGCGCGGCTTCCGCCCAATAGGCTTCCGGGTCACGCCGCCAGCGCGCATGGGTCGCGTCATATTGCGAAGCCTCGGACATTGTTTCCCCCTTATTTCAGCAACGGCGTAGCTTGAACCTCGTCGCCAAGGTGCCGCCTTGGTAGGGCGCAGCGCAAGCCCTTGCGCGAAGGACCTGCCGCGATGTGTGGAAAGCCACCGTCAATTCATGCGAGACTGACGGCATGGCCCTGCCTCACCCAACCCTTCGCCGGAACGCCCAAAGGTGAGCGGCTTCTTCCGCCGTGCCCTGGGCGCACTCGGCAATGGGCTGAAACCATCCTTGCGCGAATTCCTCCGCGCCCGGGCGCATTTCCACGCCGCACTGCCTTCCGGCCCGCTGATCGCCCAGCGCTATGTGGTGTTTGACCTGGAATCGACTGGGCTTGATGTCAGCGGCGGCGATCGCTTGATTTCCATCGGCGCGGTCCGACTGCGCGATGGCGAAGCGCGGGAGAGCCTCACGATGCTGATCAATCCCGCCCGCGCCATCCCGCCAAGTTCCATCCGCTATCACGGTATTACGGATGCCATGGTGGCCGATGCGCTGCCGGCGACCGAGGCACTCGCGCGCTTTCAGGAATTCATCGGCGATGATGTGCTGGTCGCGCATAATGCCGCTTTCGACCGCGCCCTTATTTTCGCCGAGGAATTTCGTGGCGCGCCGGCCATCGGCAACCCCTTCCTGTGCAGTGTCGCGACCTCTCGCTGGCTGGATCCTGAAGAAGCTGATCATTCGCTGGATGGGCTTTGTGGCCGGGCAGGGATTGTGATTGCCGGGCGGCACCAGGCGCTTGGCGATGCGGAAGCGACAGCAGCACTCTGGGTCAGCTTGATGGCGCGCGCCGCGGCGCGGGGCGTGGATGATCTGGCGGAATTGGCGCGGCGTAGCCGCATGACCGCCGCCATGGCCGCCGCGGCGGAGCATTTCTGAAGGCGCCTACTACCAAATCTCGCCGGTAAAGCCCGCGAAGCTGCTGCGGGAAAAGCTGCGCACCGCTTTCAACGCCCCCCGCAATTCCTGGCGCGCTTCTTTTGGCATGGCCGCCGTATCCACCAGATTGCCGGGGCGGTGGCCGGCAGCGTGATCAGCCAATTGCTGGCGCAACACCACATCCAGCAGCAGGACAAAGGCGGCTTGCAGGTCGCTCGCCTCCCGCGCCGCGATGCTGCCGCGCGCGGCCAAAGCGGCGATCCGCTGAGACGTCCCCGTTTCGGTAACACCATCACGCAAAGCCAAAAGCCGGGTTGCGGCCACCAAGGGCATCAGCCCATGCAGCTTCAAATCCGTCCGGCTGCCGGGGCCGGGTTCGTCATCTGCGAAGCCACCGAACAGCGTGAGCCCCACCTGCAAGCTGCTGTTTTGTGCTGCCATGGCGGCAAGCCAAGCCGGGCGCGAAGCCAATAGCCCGGCCAGATGTTGGCGCAGCGCCGCCGCCTCCACCTCCCCACCTTGCGCCGGGCGGAAATCAAACACGATATCGCCGAACAGCAGCGCCGCACCGGCCCGGCGATTGGACCAGATGCCCATCTGATCGCGCCATTGCCGCGCGGTTTTCCGCCACAGCGGATTGCGCGCCATGATCCCACCAGGACAGAGGGGAAAGCCTGCCTGATCCAGACGCTGGTTGAAATCCTCGGTAAAGGGGCGGAACCAGTTATCCACCGTTGCGTGATCCTGATCCGGGTAATCCTGCAGCATCAGCCCATTATCCTGATCAGGCGTCAGCAGGCTTTCGCCCCGCCCGAGGCTGCCCATCACCAGCAGGGTGAAGGGCACCGGCGCGGGGCCGTGATCGGCCAGCGTTTCCGCCAGAATCCGCCGATGCAAATCCAGATTGATGCCATTCACCAACCGCACAACGGCTTCGGCACTCAGCCCTTCTGCCAGCAAGGCGCGCGCAATGCCGGCCTGGGCGGCTTTTATGGCGGCGACATCGCCCGACAGCGCTTCAAGATGCGCCAGCAACCCGCCCGAGACAGCCGCCAAAGCCTCTTCGCGATGCAGCATGCCAAGGCAGCGCCCATCGGGGCCGATCACGGGCAAATGCCTGAGCCCATGCTGGCGGAGCAAGGCAATGGCGCGCCACAGCCCCTCATCTGGGGCGCAGGCTATCAGCGGTGCGGTCATGGCGCCGGCCAGCGGCGCATCTGGCCCAAGCTGAAATGCGACGCGGCGCGCGATATCCTGTTCGGTCAGAATGCCGATGGCGCGGCCTGCGCCATCCAGCGCCAAAACGGCCGAAGCCCGCGCTGCTGCCATGGCGGCGATGGTTTGGCCCAAGGGCGTTTCTGCGGGCAGCGCGGGCGGTGCCGCACCCATGGCAGCGCTCGTCGGGCCAGTCAGCGCGGCGATGGGGGAGTTGCCTGTTGGGATGGTGGAGGGCAGTGCCTTCATGACCAAGCCCCAAGACCTTTCAATCTTACCGGTTCAATTTACGCATGCCGGAAAAGCTTCGCCGCCTCGTTGCGCCAACGCAAACTTAGCCCGGCCGGATCGAAGCCACGCTCCATTTCCTGTTGGGTGGAAACCATGTGAAAGCGCAAGGCACCGCGGATGGAAGGGCCTTCGCCTTTACGCTGGTCGGCGTGGATAGGAAGGGTGGCGAAAAGCGGCGCCTCCGCCAACAAAGGGAGAGTTCTGGCATCATGCGGGGCGGCTAATTGCAGCCCAGCCAAATGCCCCGGCAGGGCGATCAGGCTGGCCGAAAAGGCCTCCTTCTCTTCAGCGGGTGGGGCCTCATTCGCCATGAAATCGGCGTGCAGCGCCACAAGGCATTCCAGCAAAACTTGTTCCTGCCCTGGCCAGAAGGGCCGCAGCCACGCCTCAGCCAGCGCCATCACATCGCTTTGCGCGGTCAGAAAAACCTGCCAACGGCAATGGTTTAGCGCTGCCATGAAGTCAGCATTGCCGAAGAAATCTTTCTCATTCCGCCCGATCTTGACCCGGCAATAATCCAGCACCGTCTTCTGCGCCACGAAGGCGCCTTGGCGATGCAGGAACGCCCCAAATGCCTGAGGTTCCTGGGAGGGCGGGCTGCCCAGCAGGCGGCGAAGGAAGCGCATCAACGGGCCAAATCCTTAAAAAAAGCTTGTTGCGAGCATATTAAGCCCATGTTATCGGCC
>CAIMVB010000206.1 GCA_903844785.1 uncultured Rhodospirillales bacterium
CGATGGCGCGAAGCGGCTTTTGGCCGAAGCGGGCTACCCGGATGGCTTCCGCATCACGCTGCATACCCCAAATGACCGCTGGCCGAATGATGCGCGGCTGGCGCAGGCGGTGGCGCAGATGTGGACGCGGATTGGCATTCGTACCCAGGTCGATGCCTCGCCTTGGACAGCCTTTGTGCCGCGGCGTGCGCGGGTGGAATACGGCATGCAGATCGGTGCCTGGGGGAGTTCCACCGGTGAAGCCTCCAACTTTCTGGTCAATACGGTGGCAACCCATGACCGTCAGCGCCTGACCGGCGCCAATAATAATGCGCGGTATTCCAGCCCGGTTTTTGATGCATTCGCCGCGCGCGGTTCAGCAACCCTGGATGATGCGGCGCGGGAGAAGATTTGGCATGAGGCGATTGCCCGCTATGCCGAAGATGAACCGTTGATCCAACTGGTGCAGTATCTGAACACCTGGGGCCTGCGCAAAGGGCTACGCCACGAACCGCGCATGGATGAAAGGACGCTGGCGATGGGGGTGCGGCAGGCGCCGTAACGGCGCCTTCGCGTTAATCCTCTGCCTCGGCCACTTCCAAATGGGCTGCGCCATTGCGCCGTCCACGCGCCCATTGCGGTGCGCCCGGCCGGCAACGATCAGCGAAAAGCTTGCTGCCCGGGGCGGCCACTTCCAGCTTGCTATGCACCCTGCAGATGATCTGGGTGCCCGCCCGCTGCGATGAAGCGCCGTGCCAGCGCATAACCGCGCGCCCCCAATCGCCATAGGTTTCATAATGCTGGGCCAGATAGCTCGCGGCCCAATCCGCTGCCCTTTCGGGGTCTAGCGGCCAATCATCCCCGCGCGCCACATGCACACCGGCATTGATTTGGAAGCATCCGGCCATGCCCCGCCCGCCCGCAGTGCGGAGCAGGCGCGCGGCTTCAGCCCTGTTATCGGGGAAATAGGCGCGGCCCCTTAAATTCAGCGCATAGGCGTGCAGCCCGCTTTCATTCAGCGCGATGGCGGTAAGCAGACCTTCGGGCAGGCTGTGGTTTGTTTCCGCCTGGCGTGCAGCGGCAAGGCAGGCCGCGCGGGGAGAAGAGGTATCGCGCGCCATCTGCCCCGGCCCCTGGCTGAGCGCGCCGTCCCTTGGCATTTCCGCGCAGGCGGCGCCGAGCAGGGCGAGCATGAGGGTGAGCAAAAGCGCCGGTAGCCGGCTTGCCCCGCAGCGTGGAAATCTGAAGGCCGAAGCGGCCAAATACCCGGAAAAACGGAACCCTTGGGGGCAGGCTCTCCGCAGCAAAGCACGCTGGAGGGCCGCGCCATATCGTCGGCCCGGGGGTGCCGACGAAGCCTTCGCGGTCGTCATGGAAATTTGGATAGAACAAATTCCGCAGAAGCGCAAATCGTGGAAATATCAAATAGTAACAAAGGCTTGGGTGCACCAATTAAGGCATGAATGAGGCAAAATATGCCTCATGCAAATTTCCAATAAATCCTGAGATCATTTCCGAAGTGGGGCGGATTTATACTGAAAACGCCACGCTTTATCCCGTTATATGCTTGGTGTTTTCAGTTTCCATTTCAGCCCATCCGGATATTGGGCGCTGCCTGGCCTTCGATCACCACATTCACGCAAGCCGGCTTGCCAGAAGCAAAGGCGCGTTCCAGCGCGGGCGCGATGTCCTCGGCGCGGGTCACGTATTCGCCATGGCCGCCAAGTGCCACGGCCACCAGATCATAGCGCGTGCCGGGGGCCAATTCGCAGCCATGGGTGCGATTGGCGCCGTAATCGCGCTTCTGGATTTCATATTCGGCGTTCCAGCGTGAATCATTGCCGACAATGGCAACGAAGGGCAGCTTGTGGCGGCAGGCGGTGTCAAACTCCGCCATATGGAAGCCGAAAGTGCCATCGCCCAAAACGGCGAGAATGCGCGCTGCGGGCCGGGCGGCGCGCGCTGCCATGGCGAAGGGGATGGAAGGCCCGATGGCGCCGGCAAGACCATTGATGATCCGCGTCGGCGCAGACAGGATCGCCTGCGCCCATTGGCCGATTTCGCCGCCATCGCTGATCAGCACGGCGTCCGGCGCCTGATCCAGGAAGGGTTTGGCCGCTTGGAAAAGCGTGGCTGGATGGATTGGTGCGCCGCTGGCCCCGGCCAGTGCCGCCCAGGAAGCCGGACGGAAGGCAAGGGCTTCGGCCAATCGCGCTGCCCAGGCCTGATTGGCATGGGGTTTCATGGCGTGGGCCAGGGCTGCGGTCGCCTCCGCCGCGCTGGCCATGGCGGTGAAGGCAATCCGCCCCGGCAGGGCGCGGGCAGCGCGGGCCACCACCACCCCATCGGGCTCGATCTGGATGAAGCGCGCTTCTGCCGAAATCCCCGGTGCGTGGCCAAAGCGGAGCGAGAAATCCAAAGCCTTGCCGAGCAGCACGACCAAATCCGCTTCCGCCAGCACCCCGGCATAGGCACCAAGCGAGGGATCATTCAGCCCGCGCGGGCTTTCCATGGGGATGATCGGCAGGCCCGCTGCCTTGCCAAGTGCGGCCAGCATCGGCTTGCCGCGCGGGCTGCACATGGCGGGCGGGACGAGAATGACGGGCCGCGCCGCGCTGGCGATCATGCCTGCAATCGCCTGTGCTGCCTCAGCGCCCAGCGGCATGGGTTCGGCGGTGAAGGCGCCGGCATCGGGCAGGGCAGGGGCCGTGATACGCGCATCCATCAGATCAGTCGGCAGGCTGAGATGCACCGGGCCAGGCCGGCCAGAACGTGCGGCGCGGAAGGCACGCGCAAGATCAGCGCCAATCCCCGCCGTGCTGGCGGCTGTGAAGGAGAGCTTGGTGAGTGGTTCGGCCATATCAGCCTGGCGCATTTCCTGAAAACTGCCCATGCCCAATTCACGCAAGGGCGCATGGCCGGATAGCAGCAGCAGCGGCACTTCGCCCGCCATGGCTGTGGGCAAAGCGGCGATGGCATTGGTATGGCCCTGACCGCCGGTCACCATCGCCACACCCACTTCCCCGGTCAGCCGCGCCCAGGCATCGGCCATATGCACCGCGGCGGCTTCCTGGCGGGTATGCACAATCTCGATCCCGCTGCCGATCAGGGCATCGAAAATCGTCATGATATGATTGCCTGAAAGCGTGAAAATGCGGCTGACGCCGGCGCTCTTCAGCGCTGCCACCAGAATATCCGCCCCGCGTTGTTCCATGACCGCTTCCTCCTTGCTTGGGCGCTACCTCGCCACGGGCTGGACAGCCTGTCCAGTCCGCTTAGTCTTGTCTGTATGGAACAGTTCAAGGTCAGTGTCTGGCGGGGGGAAGAAGCGGGCGGCTTCGCGCGCTATGATGTGCCGGCGCGCGATAATCAGACCGTGCTTGATGTCGTCACGCATATCCAGCGCGAAATTGACCCAAGCCTTGCCTATCGCTTCGCCTGCCGCGTTGGCATGTGCGGTTCTTGCGCCATGACAGTGAATGGCCGCGCGCGTTGGACCTGCCGGACGCATGTACGGAAAGTGGTGGGGGCGGATGGCGCGCTTGAATTGCGCCCCTTGGCCAATCTGCCGGTGATTCGCGACCTAGCTGCTGATCTGGCGCCGTTTTTCGACAAATGGCAGCGCGCGCAGGGCTTTTTTCAGCCCAAGGATGCGCCGGATGGCGCCGTGCCGGATGAATTCGCCGTGGTGGCACCTGGCAGCAAAGCCAGGCGCGAAGCCGATGCGGGCATTGAATGCATTGGCTGCGCCGTTTGTTACGCTTCCTGTGATGTTGTTTCCTGGAATGGCGATTATCTTGGCCCGGCGGCGCTGAACCGCGCCTGGACTTTGGTGAATGATGCGCGCGATGGCGCGCGGGGCGAAAGGCTGGATGCGGTGGCTGGCGATGCCGGCTGCCATTCCTGCCATTCCACCCGTTCCTGCACGGAACGCTGCCCAAAACAGATTGACCCATCAGGCGCCATTGCGGGGCTGAAGCGGACTTTGTTCTGGGAGAGCCTGTTCGGCGGTAAGCGTCATGGCTGACAGGGCCGCACGCGGGCAGGCGCATCTTTGGGTGGTGCAGCGACTGACGGCGATGGTGCTCGCTTTGGCGGTGCTGGTGCATCTGATCACCATCATCAGCGCGGTGCGCGGCGGGCTTTCGGCGCGCGAGATTCTGGCACGCACCCAGGGTTCTGAAGCCTGGCTTGGCTTTTATGTGGTGTTTGCCCTCGCCGCCGGGCTGCATGGCGCGATTGGGCTGCGCAATATCGCCG
>CAIMVB010000207.1 GCA_903844785.1 uncultured Rhodospirillales bacterium
AAAGTCCAAAGCCCAATAAATACCAGCAGGGCAGAGAACTTCATCCGATCCGCAACCGCGCCCGTGATCAGCGCCCCGGTGATAATGGCAAAGGTCATCTGGAAGGTCAGGAAGATGGATTCAGGAATGGTGGTGGCAACCACCGCATCACCGGAGCCGAGCGTAAAGGGCTTGTCCCAATTGTCAGCCAAACCGCCCAGGAAGAAACGCGAAAAATCGCCAATCCAGGCATTACCCTCACCAAAGGCCAAACTATAGCCGGCGACCATCCAAAGCACCGAAACCAGGGCGCAGATGGCGAAAGACTGCATCATGGTGGCCAGCACATTCTTCTTGCGCACCATGCCAGCATAGAACAACGCCACACCCGGCACCGTCATCATCAGCACCAAAGCGGTACTAATCAGCATCCAGGCGGCATCGCCCGTATCCACTTTCGCCTCATCTGCGGCGAAGGCTGGCGCTGCGGCCATGGTAAGGAAAGCCGCGGCGGAACCGCAGCGCGCGAGGAACCTCATGGGTTGTCCCTTCTTTTGCAATGAATTGGAATTCGGGCTCACAGCGCGGACTCATCCGTCTCGCCGGTGCGGATGCGCAAGGCGCGTTCCACATCCATGACGAAGATCTTGCCATCGCCAATCTTGCCGGTGCGTGCCGTTGTTGAAATGGCTTCCACCACCGCATCCACCATCTCAGCGGGCACCGCCACTTCGATCTTCACCTTGGGCAGGAAGCTCACATGGTATTCCGCGCCGCGGTAGATTTCGGTCTGGCCCTTCTGGCGGCCAAAACCTTTCACTTCAGTCACCGTCAGACCCTGCACGCCAAGCGGGGTCAGTGCCTCTCGCACTTCGTCGAGCTTGAAGGGCTTGATGACAGCCATAACGAGTTTCATCGCGCTTTCCGTTCCTCTCTCTGGGCGGGAACCGACCCCGCGTCACACAGTGGTTTCCAAATCCCGTGCCAGCCTGAGGGGCCAGAAATGCCCCCCATTCGCGCGATAAGATGGGCTTAATCGCACCAATAATATGCATTTGCCGATTTTGTGTGCATTTAATGCGCAGTGTTTTAAGGCTTGGTAGCCCTCGCTTGCCCCGGTAGACTAAGGGCATGACAGACTCACCTGATGTAGATGTTTGCGTGGTAGGCGCCGGGCCGGTCGGCGCCACTCTGGCGGCGCGCCTGGCAAGCGCCGGGATCAGCACCGCGGTGATTGATGCTGCCCCTCTGCCAACGATGGAAATGCCAGCCTTTGATGGGCGCGCCTATGCCATTGCGCTGACCTCGAAGCGGCTATTGGATGCCGCCGGCGTCTGGGAAAGGCTGCCCGTGACCCCCTGCCCCATTCTTGGCATCCGGGTTGCCGATGGCCGGCCGGGCGAGCCCCCCTCTCCCTTTTCCTTGCATTTTGACCATGCCGAGCTGGGCGAAGAACCCTTTGGTTGGATGGTGGAGGCCCGTTCGCTCCGCATCGCGCTCAATGCGCATTTGCCGAAGCTATCCAACCTGGCTGTGCATGCCCCGGCCAAGGCCGAGGTGGCGCGGGATGCGGATGGCGCGACCATTACGCTTTCCACCGGCGCGCAATTTCGCGCCCGGTTGGTGGTCGGCGCGGAAGGCCGCAATAGCCCCCTCAGGGCGCAAGCGGGCATTCCGGTTTCCCGGCTGGATTATCATTGCATGGGCCTTGTCGGATCCATCGCGCATGAAAAGCCGCATCGGAACTTGGCGCTGGAGCAATTCCTGCCCCACGGCCCCTTCGCCCAACTACCCATGCAGGCTTTGCCCGAGCACCCGCATGTCAGCGCCATTGTCTGGACCGATAAGACCGCGATTGCGGAGCGCTGCTTGGCCATGGATGATGCTGCTTATGGGCGGGAAATCGCGCGCCGTATGGGTGGGCATTTGGGCTGGGTGAAGCCCATCGGCCGGCGCTGGTCCTATCCGCTTTCGGCGATGCATGCCGCGCGTTACGTGGATACGCGCATGGCGCTTGTTGGGGATGCGGCGCATGGCATTCATCCCATTGCCGGGCAGGGCCTCAATCTTGGCTTTCGTGATGTAGATGCGCTGGCGACACTACTTATTGAAGCCATGGCGCGCGGCGAAGATCCAGGTAGTGCCGCACTGCTCGGGCGGTATCAGGCGAAGCGCCGGCCCGATAGCCTGCTGATGCTGGGGGCGACGCATGTGCTGGAACGGCTTTTCGCCAATGATATCGCGCCGATCCGGATTGCGCGCAGGCTTGGCATTGCCGCGGTGGACCGCATGCCAAGGCTCAAGAATTTCTTCGCGCGCCAGGCCATGGGGATGAATTCTTCTGCGGGTGCCCTGATCGGGAGGTGATTGCCCCAAGCACCGTCAGAATGATTGACGGGCGCCCCCGCAAACCGCAATTCTGCTTCAGTATGACGGAAAAAGGATGATCGCGATGGATATGAACCGCCGGGCCTTGCTGCTGACTTCCGCCGCCTTGGCCGCCAATGTGGTCGCACCGGAAGCGGCTTTCGCGCAGGAACAGCCGCGCCGGGGCGGCATCATGACGGTGCATTTCGCGACCGAGCAACGCATCCTGAACCCCAGCCTGCAGGCTTCTACGGGCGTTTACATCGTGGGCGGCAAAATCCAGGAACCGCTGGTGGATTTGGATGCCGCCGGCAATCCCGCACCTTGCCTTGCGGAATCCTGGGAAGCGACGCCGGATGGCAAGACCATCACTTTCAAGCTCCGCCAAGGTGTGACCTGGCACGATGGAAAGCCCTTCACTTCGGCGGATGTGCAATTCACGGCGATGGA
>CAIMVB010000208.1 GCA_903844785.1 uncultured Rhodospirillales bacterium
CGGCATTACACTCACCAGCCGCATGCTGGCGCAGACTGAGCGGAATGAAACCGTGCTCGCCTGGGTGGGGCTGGTCACCAGCCTAGGCATGCTGCCCTTTGCTATTTCTGCTTTCACGCCGCCTGGGCTTTTCGATGCGTTCTTCCTGCTCGCCTTCGCCATCACAACGCCTGGGATCATTTGGCTGCTGACCTCTGCCTATCGCGCGGGGGAAGCCTCCGCCGTCGCGCCCTTCCAATATCTCCGCCTTTTGCCGGTGGTGGGCTTTGGCTGGATTTTCTTCGGCGAAGTGCCCGATCCCTGGACCTGGCTTGGCGGAGGGATCATCCTGGCCGGCGCGCTGGTCATCACCATCGCCGAGACGCGGCGCAAGAAGTAAGTGGAGGAAATCATGGCCGAACCCATCGCGGTGGATCGCATCGAAATTACGGTGCTGGTGGATAATGTCACGGATAGTCTTTCCACGACGCCAAGCTTCGTCACGCGTGAATGGGTGCGCCTGCAACGCCAGGGCATGAAGCGCACCATGGGCGGCGCGCTCTGCTGCGCCAATCACGGGTTATCATTGGTGGTGCGCGCCGAGGTCGCGGGCAAATCCCGCACGGTCCTGTTTGATGGCGGCCCGGTGGATTACGCGGTGGAGCGCAATGGCACGCGGCTTGGCGTGGATTTCGCGGCGATCGAGGCCATGGTGCTGTCTCATGGCCATTGGGATCATGCGGGTGGCTTGCCCAAGGCGATTGAAATGACGCGCGCGGCCAATGGCGGGCACGACGTGCCGCTGTATTTGCACCCCGGCATGTTCCGCGAACGCGCCAGCCGCCAGGCCGATGGCGGGCATTTCCCTATGGATTTGGTGCCGAAGCCCGAAGCCTGGGCGGCGATGGGTGCCACGCCCGTTGTGGTGCGCGATGAACACATCATCGCCGATGGCTTCTATGTCAGCGGCGAGATTCCTCGCACCACATCTTATGAAACCGGCCTGCCCGGCCAGATGGCGCGCGATGATGAAGCAAGCCCCTGGGAGCCTGATGAATGGCTGACGGATGAGCGCTTCATGGCGGTGCATTTGCGCGGCAAGGGCTTGATTGTGTTTTCCGCCTGTTCGCATACCGGCATTGTCAATGTGCTGCATGCCGCGCGGCGGCGCTTTCCTGATCTGCCGCTTTTCGCCGCGATGGGTGGCTTTCATCTTTCCGGCACCAATGAACGCGTCATCCCGGAAACCGTGCGTGATCTTGGCGGTTTCGGCCTGACCTATCTTTTCCCCGCCCATTGCACAGGCTGGCGCGCGGTGAATGCGCTGGAACGCGCCTATGGGGAGGCGATGGTGGTGCCCGCCGCTGTTGGCAAAACCTTCACCTTGGCAGCCTGAAGCCAGATGATCCTGGCCCTTCAAGCGCTGCCGCTGCTTTTGCTGATCGGCCTTTTGTTTTCTGGGCGCGTTGCGCCAGTGCCGGCGGTGCTGGCGGCACTCGCCGCTGCCATTCCGGCGGCTTTTGTGTCCCTGCCTGGGGGCGTCGGGCTGCCGGGTTTTCTTGGCGAGCAAATCCTGCGCGGTGCCTATCTGGCTTTGCAGCCCATGGGGGTGGTGCTGGCGGGGCTGTTATTTCACGCCGCCGTTTCAGAAGCAGAGGCCTCCGCCGGCGCAACCACCGCAACACCGCGGCGCATTTTCATCGCAACGCTTTTGCTTGGCTGCTTTCTGGAAAGTGTCACCGGCTTTGGCGTTGGGGCGGTTTTCGCGCTGGCGAGCCTGCGCGGCATGGGCGTTATCGGCGCGCCGGCCGGCGCCATGGCGCTGCTGGCGCTTTGCCTGATCCCCTGGGGGGGACTTGGCCCCGGCACCCTGCTTGGCGCGGCACTGATTGGCTTGCCGGCGCAAGGCATTGCCAGCATCACCGCCCTGCCCAATGCGGTTTGGCTATTGGTATTGGGGCCGGTGCTGTGGCGGCTTTGCCGCGCGGCAGGGCTTGAGGTACCGCGCGCGGAAAAATGGGTACAGCTTGGCTATCTGGTGGTGGTGGGCGCGTTGCTGGTGCTGTGCCATCAACTGATGCCCTTTGAAGTGGTTGGCGTTATCGCGACCGGCTTGCCCTTGATGTTTGCCCTTTGGCGGCTTGATCCGCCGCGCGATCAGGCGGCTTGGCGCCGGGCGGCGCAACGGCTTGGCCCTTATGCGTTGCTGACCGCGGCGCTTCTGCTGGCGCGTGCGGTCCCCAACCCGCCCGCCTGGCGGCCCTTTGCTGATTTACCGGCCTTTCCCATCACGCATGTGTCCTTGGTTCTGGGCGCGGTTGCGCTGTTGCTACTGGCGCGCCGGGCGGGCGCGATGGTGCTGGCGCAGGGCGCCATCAAACGCGGCGCGCGGCCCGCGCTGATCATGCTGCTCTACGTTTTGCTGGCGCGGTGGATGGGAGAAAGCGGCGCCACCGCTTCCCTGGCGCGGGAAGCCGCGGCGGCGCTGGGCCCCTTGGCGCCTTACGCCGTGCCGCCGCTTGGTCTGATGGCAGGGATGGTGACGGGCACCAATGTCGGGTCCAATGCGGCCATGATGCCGGTGCAATACAAGCTTGGCTTGGCGGCAGGGCTGCCACCCATGCTCGCACCCGGCGTGCATAATTTTGTCGGCGCGGCCGGGGCCGGGATGTCCTTTGCCGTGACCGCGATGATTTGCGGCTTGCTGGCCGATGGCACCAAGCCCGCCGCGCTGTGGCGGCTATTATGGCCAAGCCTTGCTGCGGTGCTGGTGATTGGCTGGGGGGCGATGGCTTTATTGATTTAGGGCTTGCAAGCCGGCTTCAGCCCGGACAGTTTGGCGTCAAGAATTCAGGGGAGGGTCCAATAACCATGATTACACGCCGCGCCGCTTTGGCGCTTTCCGCCACCGTGCTTGCCGCGCCGGCCGTTCATGCCCAGGGCGCCTTTCCGAATAAGCCGTTGCGCATCATTGTGCCCTATCCGCCCGGTGGCGTGACCGACATTATGGGGCGGCTCGCCGCTGAAGCCATGGGCAAGCAGCTTGGCCAGCCCGTGGTGGTGGAAAACCGTGCCGGCGCTGGCGGCAATATCGGCGCCATGGCTGCCGCACAGGCGGAACCCGATGGCTACACCCTGTTCCTTGGCACCATGGCAACGCAGGGCGTGAACCCGATCCTTTATCCCGATCCGCGGTTTGACCCGCGCAAGGCCTTTGTTGGCGTGGGCATGATGGCGGATATGCCCAATGTGCTCACCTGCCTGCCGCGCCGCTACAACCCGGCCAATGCGCGTGAAGCCATTGCGCGCGCCAAGGCTGAGAAGGGGAAGATGCTGTTCGGTACGGTGGGCAATGGGTCTTCAGCGCATCTTTCACTTGTCATGCTGGAAAAACTGGCCGGC
>CAIMVB010000209.1 GCA_903844785.1 uncultured Rhodospirillales bacterium
GGATGGCGCAGCCCGCCGGGGTTCAGGATATTTGGCCCATCCACCACCACGGCATTGGCAAGGCTGCCACCCAGGGCGAGGCCAGCTTGGCGCAGCCTTTCCACATCCTCTGCCAGGCCAAAGGTGCGCGCATCGGCCAGAATGGTGCGAAACGCGTCCGGGGTCAGGCGGAAGGTCAGGGATTGATGGCCGATAGCCGTATTGGGGTAATCAATATCTAGCACCGCATCCAGGGCGGCTTCCGAATTGGGGCGAAGCTCCGCAAAGGCGCCTTGGGCGTCTTCCACCCGGATTGGCCGCAGCACTTCAATCATTTGGCGCGGCACTGCGCTGGTTAGCACACCGGCGCATTCAATCAGGAACAGGAAGGGGGCGGCAGAGCCATCCAGAATGGGGATTTCCGGCCCATCCACTTCAACAATGGCGTCATCAATGCCAGCCCCGGCCAGCGCAGACATCACATGTTCAATGGTGCCAATGCGCGCTTCGGGCATATCCGGATGGGCGATGGCGGTGCAAAGCCGTGTATCCACCACGCGATCAAACCGGGCCGGAATATCCACCCCCAGATCGCTGCGACGGAAGATAATACCGGCACCAATCGCCGCCGGGCGGAGCGTGAGGGAGGCCCGCCGACCAGAATGCAGCCCATCACCCATGCACCCGATCGGGGCCTTGAGCGTCTTGCGCCGACCATTCTCAGTTGGAAGAAAACCGTCCATCTCACCCTGCAATTCCGGGCCGCGGGCAGCGCGAAAAGCCGCGCCACTAACAACCCACACTCACTTTCCCATGATCGAAAGGCAAAGGCGATTCAAGCCTTGTTTCTGCGTGTTTCTGTATAAGCGTATGATTTAATTGAATTGGTGCGATGCAAAATAGGGCAAAAACAAGGCTAGCTATCGCGGCTTGCCTTACTCCTGCTGTCGAAGGCGGGGCGTTATTCCCGGCGCAGAACCTGATCCACCAACCGATCGGCCCAAGGGTTGCTGGAAAAACTCTCCCGCAGGGCGGCTTCGTCATAGGTGCCCTGCACCCATTCCAGGAACGGGATTTCGGGATTGGCTTGCTGAAAGACGGCGAAGCTTTTGAAGAAAGCGTCCAGAATGCCGGTGCGTGACGCCGCGACATGGCCATGGCGCAGCGAAAGCTGGGCCAGCGCTTCGGCTACCGGGCGGCCTTGCAGCATCAGCCAAAGTCCGGCGGCAAGCCCGGTGCGATCCGCGCCGGATTTGCAATGAATCAGCGCTGGTTCGTGCAGATCCTGGAAAATCGCTGCCAGGCGCAGAATGCGGTCCTTATGCGGCGCGCCGCGGCTTTCAAAGGGCGCGTCTATATGGGCCAGGCCAAGGCGCGCAGCCTCTGCCCGGCTGAGCGCATCTGCACCGCAATCGGCGCGATTGCCGCGCAGGTTGATCACGGTGCGGATGCCATGATGCCGCGCGGCCAGCCTTATCTGCCAGGGCAGCGGGTGGTTGGACCGGTAAAGCCGGCCCGGCGCCACCACGCCCCAATTCCGCCAGCCCAGCCGCAGAATGGCGTGATCTATGAAAAGCGCATTGCCCCAGGCGGCGGCGGGGGTCACGCGCTGCTATTCCAGCCGCGCGCCTGAAACCCGCACCGCTTCCTGCCACATGGGGCGTTCGCGCTGGGCACGGGCGATCATGTCTTCCGGGGTGGACCACACAGCTTCGGCGCCGACGCGAATGAAGCGTTCCTTGACGGCAGGATCGGCCACAATGCGGCGCAGCGCCGCGCTGACCCGTTCAATCGCCACGCGTGGTGTGCCGGCCGGGAAGACAAAACCCTGCCAGGAAGAAACGACGAAATCAGCCAAGCCGGCCTCTGCCATGGTGGGCACATCCGGCATGGTCGGCCAGCGCGTGGCTGAAGTGACCGCCAGCGCGCGCATCCGCCCTTCCTGAATGACCGGCACATAGGAAGCCAAGTTATCCAAAGCGGAATCAAGATCGCCCGACAGCATGGCGGGGATGATCTGCGCCGCGCCACGGAAGGGCACATGGGTGCCTTCCACCTGAACGCGCCCGGCGAAAAGCGCGCCAGTCAAATGCCCCGTGGTGCCAACGCCAGGTGAGCCATAGGTGAAGCCGCCGCGCTTGGCGCGCACCCAGTCGGTGAAGTTCGCCAGACTGCGGGAAGGATTATGCTGGGCCGAAACCACCACCACATTCGGCAAGTCCCAAGCAATACCAACCGGCACCAAATCCCGCGCCGGATCATAAGGCAGCCGCGCATAGAGGAAGTTGTTGATCACCAAATGCCCGACCGATGCAATGCCCATGGTATAGCCATCGGGCGCTGCTTTGGCGGTGGCATCAATGCCAATATTGCCGCCGGCACCGGGGCGGTTTTCGATAATGAAATTCTGCCCAAGGATCGGCTGCATCAATTCGCAATAGATGCGCACCAGCACATCGGTGGACCCGCCAGGGGGCCAGGGGACAATCACCCGTACCGGGCGCGCCGGCCATTCACCCTGGGCGCGGGCGATGGAAGGTGCGGCCAGCAAGGCGGCGGCCAGTAAGGGGCGTCGAGTGATCATGGGCGTTTCTCCGGCAGGGGCGTGGCGCGCATATAGAAAGCCCAGGGCCGGCTTGCCAAGCGCGGCGGGTGCAACCCCATTGGACAGGGCCGGCGGATGCGTCAATAATGCTGTCCAAACAGGGATTGGGGCGATGCCGACAAAGGGCAGCATGATGGCGGCGGAAATGGTAGAGGCCCGTGCCCTGCCGGCCGGGCGCAATCTGCTGTTTCTGCGCGAAGAAGAACTCCGCCTTGCGCAGGATTTGCTGTTTTTCGGCTATCGCGATTTTACCGCTGGCGCGGATGAGATTCTGGCTACGCTGGATATGGGCCGGGCGCATCATCGGGTGCTGCATTTCGTGGGCCGCCGGCCTGGGATCACGGTTGGCGAATTGCTTGGCATTCTCAGCATCACCAAGCAAAGCCTGGGGCGCGTGCTGCAACCGCTGGTGAGTGATGGTTACGTGGTGCAGGCGCCTGGTGAGAATGATCGCCGGCAAAGGCGCCTGACCCTGACTGAAAAGGGTGTGGCGCTGGAACGGCGCCTGTTTGAACGCCAGCGTGAAACAGTAATGCGCGCCTATCGCGAAGCCGGGCCTGCGGCGGTGGAAGGCTTTCGCCGTGTCATGCGCGGACTGATGGGTGAGGACGCGCAAGCCAGCTTCTCGCGGTTGGAAGGGCCAGAGGCGGAAGGCAACCGGCGATGAGCGGCCAGGAAGATCCCGCGCATATTCTGGTGGTGGATGATGATGCCCGGCTGCGCGCTTTGTTGCAGCGGTTTTTGACCGAGCAAGGCTTTCGCGTGAGCAGCGCGGAAAATGCCGCCGCCGCGCGGACCGCTTTGGCGGAGATGGCTTTCGATCTGCTGGTGCTGGATGTGATGATGCCCGGTGAGACGGGGTTGGAACTGACCAGCGCCTTGCGCCAACAAGGTCAGGATGTACCGATCCTGATGCTGACGGCCAATGGCGCGCCGGATGATCGCATCGCGGGGCTTGAAAGCGGCGTGGATGATTACCTGGCGAAGCCTTTCGATCCGCGCGAATTGGCCTTGCGCATCCGCACTATTCTGCGCCGCACCGCGCCAGCGCCCGCCGCACCGCAAAACCTGGCGCCGATGCAAATCGGCAATCGCTGGTTTGATATTGAACGCGCTGAATTGCGCGGCCCTGATGGCATTATTCGCCTGACGGGCGGGGAAGCTTCCTTGCTGCAAGCCCTTGCGCGCCGGGCAGGTGAAATCCTGAGCCGTGAGGATATCGGCGAAGCGCTTGGCACGCCCGATGCCGGCGAACGTGCGATTGATGTGCAGGTGACCCGGCTTCGCCGCAAGGTGGAACCTGATCCGCGTGAGCCACGCTTCATTCAAACCATTCGCCATCGCGGCTATGTTTTAAGGCCGGGTCCGTGACACCGCTGGACCTGGGCTTGCGCCGGCTGGTGCCGCGCGGGCTTTTGGGCCGCGCGCTGCTGATCATTCTGGTGCCATTGGTGGTATTGCAGGCAATTGCCTTGCAGCTTTTCTATGGCAGCCATCTGGATGTGATATCCCGCCGCTTGGCAGCCGGTGTGGCGGGCGATGTGGCGATGGTGGTTGGCCTGCTGGAACGCGAAACTGAGGCGGAAGATCGCACCTGGATTTTTCGCGAAGCCGCCTGGCGGCTTGATTTGTCGCTGGCTTATGAAGCCGGCGCGCGCCTGGCGCAGACGGGCATGCGCCCTGCTTCCATGCCGCTTTTGCCATTGGAAGAAGATTTGGCGGCCGCCATGCAGGAACGCGTGCGCCTGCCCTTTGATGCGGATTGGCAGAGCGACCCGCGCAGCGTGATCATTCGCGTGCAAATGGATGATGGTGTTCTGCATGTGGAAGTTGTGCGTAAGCGGTTGTTCAGCGGGACGATTTATCTTTTTGTGATCTGGCTTGTCGGGTCTTCGCTGCTGTTGTTTCTGGTGGCGGGGATTTTCATGCGCAACCAAGTGCGCGCCTTGCGCAAAATCTCCGCTGCGGCTGAGGCCTTTGGCATGGGACGCACCGTGGGGCCGATGAAGCCGGAAGGCGCCGCCGAAGTGCGGCAAGCGGCAACGGCCTTCAACCGCATGGAAGACCGCATTCGCCGCTTTGTGGATAGCCGGACAGAAATGCTGGCTGGCATCAGCCATGATTTGCGCACGCCCTTGACGCGGCTTCGTTTGGGCCTGGCCATGCTGCCAGAAGTGGCCCGGGAAGATGCCGCCGCCATGACGGAAGATGTGGAGGAAATGGATCGCCTGATTGGCGCCTATTTGGCCTTCGCGCGCGGTGAGGGTGTGGAACAGCCTGAAGAAACTGATCTTGCCATGCTGCTGCGCGATGTTGTCCTACGGCAATCACGGGGCGGTGTTGCGATTCCCTACGAAGGGCCGGATATGCTGGCGATGGAATTGCGTGCTGGCGCCATGCGGCGTTGCTTTGGCAATCTGCTGGATAATGCGCGCAAACACGCCAAACGCGTGACGGTGACGCTGACGCAGCAGCCACGCGGCCAGAATGGCATTTGGGCCGATATCACGATTGATGATGATGGGCCGGGCATTCCCGAAGCGGCGCGCGAAGATGCCTTCAAGCCCTTCACCAGCTTCACCCATGGCGGCACTGGGCTTGGCCTTGCCATTGCGCGCGATATTGCGCGCGCGCATGGCGGTGATGTGTTTCTGGAAGACAGCCCGCTGGGCGGCTTGCGTGCGCGGATCAGGATTCCAGGTTAACCAAGCACACGCTTTGCCACGACATCCAGCTTCGCGAGCAATTCCGGGTCGCGCTTTTCGGGTGCCGTGATCAGCGCATATTCCAGCGCGCGATCGCAGCCCGCGGGGCAGGGGCCGCGCTTGGTGCCAAGTGCCGGCACCACATGCTGCACCAAAGCGCGCGCCTTATCGGCGTTGGAGAATAGCACCTTCACCACCTGATCTACCGTCACTGCGTCATGGTCCGGGTGCCAGCAATCAAAATCTGTCACCATGGCAACGGTGGCGTAGCAAAGCTCCGCTTCGCGGGCGAGTTTGGCTTCCGGCATATTGGTCATGCCGATCACGCTGCACCCCCAAGAACGGTAAAGTTCGCTTTCCGCCTTGGTGCTGAATTGCGGGCCTTCCATGACCAGGTAAGTGCCGCCGCGCGTCACGGGCAACGCCAGCTTGCGGGCGGCGGCTTCAAGCGCATCACCCAGGCGCGGGCAGACCGGATGCGCGACCGAGACATGCGCAACACAGCCGGTGCCGAAGAAGGATTTCTCGCGCGCGAAGCTGCGGTCAATAAACTGGTCCACAATCACGAAGTGGCCGGGGGGCAAATCTTCCCTGAGTGAACCCACCGCGGAAAGCGAGATGATTTCCGTGCAACCAATCCGCTTCAGCGCATCAATATTGGCGCGGTAATTGAGTGCGGACGGCGGTGTTGGGTGGCCGCGCCCATGGCGGGGCAGGAAGGCGCAAGCCACGCCATGCAACCGGCCTGTCAGGATTTCGTCCGAAGGATCGCCCCAGGGGGTGCGCACCTTCACCCAGCGGCGGTCTTCCAGCCCTTCCATATCATAAAGCCCCGATCCGCCGATCAGGCCAATCATGGGTTGGATAGTGGCTTCGGCAGCATTCATGGCGCGCATTCCGTTAGGGCTTAGGGTGCCGCGCCTTTAGCGCAGCCGGCGCTTTCATGCTAACCCCCGCCTGAGCAATGAAGGGGGCGCCCCATGGCCCTGCGTTTGATCTTCTTCCTGGCGCTGGCGCTGGCCGCTTGCGAGAAAAGCGAAAATAACAGCGCCTTCGGCCCGCGCGGCACAGCCTTGCCGCCGCCGGGCCTTCAGCAGAGATGACCTGCGCGGGTCAGGCGCTGGGGCGGATCGTTACCGATCCGCGCCCTTCAGCTATCAAGTCTCGGCGCCGCCATTCACCTGGATCATCTGGCCATTGACGAAGGCGCCGCCTTCGGAAACCAGCATCCCAACCACGGTGGCGATTTCATGCGGCTGACCAAGCCTGCCCACCGGCACGCGCGATACCATGCTGGCAATGTGGTGATGCGCGGCTTCATCATCGCGTTCCCCGGCGATGGGGCCAGGTGAGACGGCATTGGTGGTAATACCCTTGGCGCCGAATTCCTTGGCCAGTGCCTTGGTCAGCCCCCAAAGCCCATGCTTGGAGACGGACACCGCCGCGCGGCCATTATAGCCATGGATGGCATTCATGCCGAGCAGGTTCACAATCCGCCCCCAGCCGCGATCCAGCATGCCGGGCAGGCAGGCACGCGCCAGCCACTCGCTGGAATCGAGATCAACCGAAATCACGCGGCGCCAATCCGCATCACTCATTTCCAGGAAGCGGCCATCGGGGCGGAGTGCGGCGTTGTTCACCAGCACATCCACCGCGCCGAAGCTGGCAATCGCGTCACGCGCGATGCGCGCGCATTCTTCCGCCACGCCAACATCGGCCATGGCAACCAAAGCCTCCACGCCCAAGGCGCGGGCTTCGGCGGCAACAGCCTCACAAGCTTCCCGATTGCGGGAGCCATTGATAACGACATTGAACCCCATGCGCGCGAGTTCCAGCGCAATGGCGCGGCCAATATTGCGGCCGGCGCCGGTGATCAAGGCGGTTTTGCGTTGCGTGGTCATATCCGTTGCTTTCATAGCGGTTTTGGCTGGTTCTATAGGGGGGGAGCGTGTTCGGGCAAGGCGCCTACCAGGCGATCGCCACACCGCCACCGCCGCGCGGATCGGCGCCGCCTGCGGGCTTGCCATCCCGCAGCAGAATGGCGTGGGCGCGGCTCATGGTCGGGTCATAGGAAATCGGGGAATGGCGCACTTCATGCCCCAGGGATTTGAGCGCTGCCACCACATCGCCCTGCACGCGCGCTTCGCAGAAAATAGGCCCGCCTTCGCAATGGATGCGCGGGAAGGAAACCGCTTCCACCGCCGACATGCCGAAATCAATCGTATTGATGA